>CANODD010000215.1 GCA_947564705.1 uncultured Dorea sp.
GGCGACCACCGAGATCTACACTCTTTCCCTACACGACGCTCTTCCGATATAAAAACACTGATCCCTAAGAGAAAGATGCTGATTACCATCAAGAAAATGATCCTCCATATAAATATCTGCTTTCTTTTTCTTCGGACCGCTTTATAAGACCGGCATGACTGCATATAACCCCCTCCTTTTTCTCTTATTATTATGATTCATGCTTTATAAAGTATTATCTCACTTCGGATGTCCAAAAGTCTGAACACCCACCCATACGTTTGTTCTTGAACAAATGTTCTTTCTAACATTATATATTCCGAACAGTTGTTTGTCAATAGTTGTCACGAAAATTATCGAACATATTTTCTAAACATTTGTTTGCTTTTTGCTGCTCATTGTGGTAGAATAAGATTAATAAAAAATATATTGACTCGAAATTTTGACGACACAACAGCGCGGAACACCGTCCATGGTTTTGATTCCTAATCTAAGGAGGTAAGTTCCGGAAAAAGAAGGAGGTTTATATGGCACAGGGAAAGATAAGCCCAAAACAACAGGAAATATTAGAATATATTAAGTCACAGATCTTAGAAAGGGGATTTCCGCCGGCAGTCAGAGATATCTGCGAAGCGGTTCATTTGAAATCCACGTCTTCCGTTCATTCTCATCTTGAGACACTGGAAAAGAACGGATACATACGGCGTGATCCAACGAAACCAAGAGCAATTGAGATTCTGGACGACTCTTTTAATTTTATGCGCCGCGAGATGGTCAATGTCCCGATTATCGGACATGTTGCGGCCGGGGAGCCGATACTGGCGGAACAGAATATTGAGAACTACTTCCCCATTCCGATGGAATTCATGCCGAACAATCCGACATTCATCCTCAAGGTAAAAGGTGAAAGTATGATCAATGCGGGAATCCTGAACGGCGATATGGTTATAGTAGAACAGCGTGCCACCGCACGCAACGGAGAGATGGTTGTAGCCTTGATCGAAGACGGCGCTACGGTAAAGACATTCTATAAAGAAGACGGTTATATTCGGCTTCAGCCGGAAAATGATACGATGGATCCGATTATTGTAACTGATGTGCAGATTCTCGGTAAAGTAATCGGTATGTTCCGTTTTTTTGATTAAGAATGTCAAAAGAGTGGTCTTTTTCAAGACCACTCTTTTGCAACCATATACAACCATATACAACCTATCAACATATTTTACAATTCATCCAAATTATCAATCTTCCTGCCGTCGCTCCAGATATGCTCCAGGTGATAGAAATCACGGTTCTCTCTGTCAAACACATGGACTACGATATCACCATAATCAAGAAGCACCCAGTTTCCGGAACGCATTCCTTCCCGCTGTATCTGAGAATGCCCGGCTTCGTGCATCTTCTCTTCTACGTTATCCACCAGCGCTTTTACCTGGCTGTCGCTGTTTCCGTTTGTAATAATAAAATAATCAGCAAGCGGAGATATTCCGGAGATATCTATCACACAGATATTTTCACCTTTCTTTTCTTCCAGGGCTCCATAGGCAATACGCACCATTTCTTTGATTTTATCCATACTGTTCCTCCTCTTCCTCTATATACATACAGCCATTTCTTTTGTTTTTATAATACAGATACGTCTTTTCAGTCATAGGGTCTACTACTATATTCTTACTGTCCAGATACTCCAATGAATCTTCCAATATCCGATACAGACATGCGTCAATATCGGTAAACGCCAGCTTTCTGACCTCCGCCATATTCGGCAGTTCTTTCCTTCCAGGTTCGATATAGTCTGCAATATAGATAATCTTATCTAAAAGAGACATATGCGGGCATCCGGTTGTGTGGCTGGCGATAGCGCTGATGATCTCCTTGTCTTTTACATGATATTTTTTTGCTGCCAGAAATGCTCCTAATTTTGCGTGGAGAAGGCTTGGATTTTCCTTTTCCACTTCCGACACGCTTAGATGATATTTTTTGCACAATTTGATCTTGGTATCCCCCGGAATACATTTGGCACAGTCATGAAGGAGTCCGGCCAACAATGCTTTCTCAATATCTTCATCATATCGCATAGCCAAAGACGCTGCCGTGTACATGACGCCAAGTGTGTGCTCGTATCTCTCTTTATCAAGTTCAGCCATCATTTTTCGTCGGATCTTGGTTATCTTATGATTCATATATTATCCCTCGCCTCTATATAGATGTTTTTCCTGAATATATGCCGCGACAGATTCCGGAACCCACTGAGAAATACTCTTCCCTTCTTTTACCGCTTCGCGCAACTCATGGGAAGATATCTTCATCAAGGGTGTAACCAGAAGACGAATCCGCGCGCGATAAGTCTTTGTTAGTTCACGAATCTTATCTTCCATTGCCCTTCTTGTATTGATCTCATCCCTATAAGCCGCCAACACAGTACATGTAGGAAAGATTCGTTCCGGGTGGCTCCACTGGTCCAGCATAAATAAAGAATCTGCACCAATAATAAAATAATATTCATGATCCGGATATAGTTCTTTGAAATATTCCATCGTACGATAAGAATACGAGACTTCCATACGTTTTATTTCATAAGGCTCGAACCGGAATTCCTTGTATGGCGCGATTGCAAGTCGTACCATCTCCGCCCGGTCCTGTACGTCTGTTCCACATCGTGCGATATCTTTGTGAGGCGGATTCCCATTGGGCATATACCATACCTGATCCAATCGGAATGCTTCACAAGCCGCCTGTCCAAGCATTAAATGTCCGTTGTGTATCGGGTCGAAAGTTCCTCCCATGATTCCGATCTTCATATCTTCATATCTTCTCCAGCTCTATCTTTTTGTTTTTATCTTTTCCTTCCCTGTACAGGACAATCTTTTTTCCGATTACCTGTACTACCTGAGCGTGTGTGCGCCCCGCGATCATGTCGGCCAACATGTGCGGATCATCCATACAATTCTTTAATACGCTGACCTTAATAAGTTCCCTTGCTGCCAGAGCTTCCTCTATTGCTCTCGTGAGTTCCGGAGTCATGCTGTTCTTCCCGATTTGAAATATGGGATCCATGGTCATTGCAAGGCTTTTCAGATAAGCTCTCTGTTTTGTCGTCATCTTCTTTACCCCTATTCTTCCTTATATAGATCTATATAGATCTGCTACAAATCTAACATCTATTATAATACATCTATTTGTAATAATCAAATTGTAATCCGTACATCCGGACAGTATCGCCCTCCTGGATTCCTGCCTCTTCCAGATCATCAAGAATCCCGCTCTCCTTTAAGAACTTCTGGAAGAAAGCAAACCCTTTTTCGGAATCCAGATTGGTATATCCAAGCATCTTCTCGATCTTCGGACCTTCTATAACATAGACGCCCTCTTCCACTTCTACCGTATAAGGAAGATTCTCGTAGATCAATTCTTCTTCCGGGAAATATTCCTGCTCAAAGATCACCGGCGTCTGATCCAGTCCTTTCAGACGCTCCGCTGCTGCATATAAGAGTTCCTGTATTCCATCTCCCGTCACGCCCGAGATGGGGTAGACCTTCACTCCCTTCGGCTCAAATTCCGCTTTCAGCCGGGCAATAGGATCTTCACCATCCTGATAGATTGCATCAATCTTATTTGCCGCGATTATCTGCGGACGTTTGGCAATATCCGGATTATAAGCCTCCAATTCGGCATTGATCTTATAAATATCATCCACCGGATCTCTTCCTTCCGTACCTGCGGCATCCACGACATGAATCATTAATTTCGTACGTTCAATGTGCCGCAGAAACTCGTGGCCAAGTCCCACGCCCTCGGACGCACCTTCAATCAATCCCGGAATATCCGCGATCACAAAGCCCTGCCCGTCTGCCAGATCCACAACACCGAGATTCGGATTCAACGTAGTGAAATGATAATTCGCAATCTTCGGCTGCGCATTCGTTACACGGGAAAGGAACGTGGATTTCCCCACATTTGGAAATCCCACAAGTCCGACGTCTGCAATCACCTTTAATTCCAGGGTAACCCATAATTCTCTGGAAGGCTGGCCCGGCTGCGCGTATTTTGGAACCTGCATAGTAGACGTAGCATAATGCTGATTACCGAGTCCGCCCCTTCCGCCCTTCAAGATGACCTGACGGCGGTTCTCTCCCGACATATCCGCGATAACTTTGCCGGATTCCGCCTCTTTAATAACGGTTCCTTTCGGTACTTTCAGCACGATATCCTCTGCATCTTTGCCATGGCATCTTCTCTTTCCTCCCGGCAGCCCGTCTTTTGCGGCATATTTCCTCTTATGCCTGTAATCCTGAAGCGTATTCAGTCCGTCGTCCACTTCGAAGACCACATCTCCTCCGCGCCCGCCGTCTCCGCCGTCGGGTCCTCCGTTCGGCACGTATAATTCACGGCGGAAACTGACATGCCCGTCGCCGCCCTTGCCTGATCTTATTAATATCTTTGCTCTGTCTGCAAACATCTCCTCGTCCTTTCTCTTCATATAACCCAACAGCTTAATCACCATATTTATGCCGGGTTATACCAGATTAAAAAAGAGCGCTGCCCTCTAACTAACCGATGTCAGTTATCCTGCAACACTCTTCCCGCTTCATCAATGATTAAGCTACCGGATAGATAGAAACCTGTTTCTTATCTCTTCCTTTTCTTTCAAATCTGACAACGCCGTCAACAAGTGCAAACAACGTGTCGTCACCGCCGCGTCCCACATTCACGCCCGGGTGAATCTTCGTTCCGCGCTGTCTGTAAAGAATATTTCCGGCTTTTACAAACTGTCCGTCCGCTCTCTTGGCGCCAAGTCTCTTAGACTCGGAATCTCTTCCGTTCTTTGTAGAACCAACACCCTTTTTGTGAGCGAAAAACTGAAGGTTTAAATTCATCATGGTGTTACACCTCCTCAAATTTCAAATCAATATATTCCGCATAGTTTTCATCATCTGCCATATTTTCTAACCCAAGGATCATCGTTTTTAGTAAAAGATCTGCATCCTTCGACGGTCTGCCACCCCTCAGATGATAAGCAAGTATCCCTGTCTCTTCATCGTTCACAACCGAACATTCATCCGACGCATACGCCTCAATCGCATTGATTGTGTTGATCACCAACATAGACGCCGCCGCGCATACAATATCCTGTCCTTCATCTGAGGGGTGGCAGAACTTGTGGAGCAGGAGATGGAAGAGTCCGTATTGTTTGTCAATG
>CANODD010000216.1 GCA_947564705.1 uncultured Dorea sp.
TTTTCTTCTTCCTTCACCGCGTGAAGCCCGCGCTCAAAATCATCGACTACCGGAAGAATCTTTTCTATGATATCTTTCGCGCCAATCTCGTACATCTGAGATTTCTCTCTGTCCGTACGTTTGCGGAAGTTATCAAACTCTGCCATCTGACGGGTAAGCCGGTCTGTCAGTTCTTCTATCTTCTCATCTTTCTTGTCTTTCTTATTCTTCTTTCCAAAGAACTTTTTACCGCTTTTCTGCCCTTCTTCGCCGCCGTCTGCCGTGCTGTCTGTATCAGCTTCGGCGTCCTCCCCGTTATCCTGAGTATCTTCTTCGCCGACGTCTTCTATTGTTTCTTCCTCTGCATCTTTTACAGCCTTAGAATCTTCTTTTTCAGTCTGATCCGACGCTGCCTTCTTTGCTTCCCTGACAGCTTCTTTTACCATCTCTTCCTGGCTTTTCTCCTGATGATCTCCCAAGGGTTCTTCCACCTTTCTTATTCTTTTTTATGAAACATCTGATCCAGCTCGTTCTGGAGCCGTTTCATAGATTTCAACACATGTTCATAATCCATTCTCTTCGGGCCGATAATACCTATCGTTCCCTTCATGCCGTCTCCTAATTCATAAGTCGCGGTAACGACACTACAATCTTTCATATTCTGAACCGGGCTTTCGTCTCCGATATAGACCTGAATCCCGGTATTTTCTTCTTTTGCCAGTGTCTGCGTTACCAGCTCGGTCAACTGCTGCTTTTCCTCAAACGCATTGATAATCTCCTGTGCGCTCTGATTGTCGCTGAGCTCCGGATATTTGAAAATATTCGTAGTTCCGCTTGTATAGATCTGCATATCCTCATCAATCTGGATAGCGTCTGCCACGGCGTCCAGGACATCGCTGATCACTCCGCTGTGTACTCCTGCCTGTTCCTTTAATCTTGCGATCAGCCCCAGGCTGATCTCTTCGATAGGCATGCCGTTGAGCGTTGTATTAAGAAGCATATTCAGCTTCAGCAGGTTCTCATTGCTGAGAGATTCTTCAATGCGGATGATCTTATTCTTGATAACATTGCCGCCAAGCACGATCACTGCAATCACCTGTTCTTCATCCACCATAGACAACTGAATAAACTTAATCTTATTCGAGCTGCTCATCGGGGTAGAAACCATCGTCGCATAATTCGTGTTGGTCGCAAGAACCCTCGCCGCCTGCTTCAGAAGCTGCTCCATCCGGTCTGCCTTATCAAGCATCTGCTCCTGCAGCTCGCCAAGCTCCTGCTCCTTCTCTTCCATCAGCATATCTACATAGAGTCTGTAACCTTTATCCGAAGGGATACGTCCGGCCGACGTATGAGGCTGCATGATATATCCCAGCTCTTCCAGATCTGCCATCTCATTGCGGATAGTTGCGGAACTCAGGTTCAGATCCGTGTATTTTGAGATTGTCCTCGAACCTACCGGCTCACCGGTCTCAAGATAATTCTTTATTACAGCATGCAGAATCTTAAGTTTCCGGTCGCTAAGTCCGTGCTCTGATATCATCCATCCTCCTCCTTTCAGATTGATCTGTTAGCACTCTATAATTTTGAGTGCTAACATCTTCGTTTATTAATGTATCACTACCTTTTTCTTTTGTCAACACTCTTTATATATTTTTTAGAAACAGATTGAATCGGCCGGGAGGGGCATCCAAAAAGGCTGTCCGGAAAATTCAATTCCGGACAGCCTTTTTAATTATATCCGCTTATATCCTTAACCCGGTTTCATACTTATCCCAGGTTCATAGACAATCGCTCTTCAAATGCCTCTTCCGGCACCGGTTTCGCATAGCGGTATCCTTGCGCGACGCGCGCTCCTATCTCCCGCATAAGCTCCACATCCGCATCCGTCTCCACACCTTCACAGACAATCTGTGCTCCCAGATCATCCGCCAGATCCACGATACCCTTCATAATCTTCACCTGACGTTCCCTGTCCTCTTGATTCAGCAGGAAGGAACGGTCAAGCTTAATGACGGAAGCAGGTATTCTCTCGATAACACCAAGGGAAGAATACCCTGAGCCAAAATCATCAATCGAGAGCCGGACTCCCTTCGCATGCAGGTCGTCCAGAGTCTTCCTTGCAAGATTCTCCTGCATCTCCTCCACGACGAGCGTCTCCGTAATCTCAACCTCGATTAACTCTTTCGGGATACGATACTCATTCAATACCTGCTCGAACCGTTTGGCAAAATCAGGCTTGACAAAATGCATCCTGGAGAAATTACAGGAAATCGTCACCACTTTCTCACCGTTATCCATCCGTCTGCGAAGCATTCTGCACACACACCGCAGCACGAAGAAGTCAATCTCCGTTACCTTTCCGGTCTGTTCATAATACGGCACGAAATACCCCGGTGATCTCACCATACCCGACGCCGTCGGATCCAGGAAACGCACCAGCGCCTCGGCGCCTACAATTTCTTCTGTGTTGACATCTACCTTCGCCTGATAATAAGTAACAAAATTCTCATCAATATCCACGGAATCCAGCAGCTTTTTCCGCTCGTGGCGCTCCCGCACCGCTTTCTCAAGAGCCTCGTCATAGATCTGGATATTCTCACCGCTGCCGTTCTCTATAAAATCAATCGCCTGGCTCGCACAGGCAATGGCTCCCCGCAGATCATCGCTGTCCGGCGGTATAAAGTAAATACCCATCTGAACCTCTATCTGAACTCCGATTATCTGGAAAATACGTTCTTCGATGAATTGCCAAATTCTTCTGACTCTCTCAGGGATAGCTCCGTTCTCATCAGATATCAGGAAAGCAAAGTGATCCCCATCCGCCTTCACGCAGACCTCATTCTTATTATTGATACACTCATTCAGCGCCTCTGCAATCACGGTAAGGAGCTTCTGCCCGTTGTTCCATCCATAGATTACCTTGTAACGCTGGAACAGCAAGATATTGATGTAAACGATGGCATACTGCCGGGTGGCCCGTTCTGTCAAGATATTCTTCTTACTCATATAAATCAGGTAATTCAGATTTCCTATATCAATCTCCACGTCTTTATACATCAGATTTTGAATCTTTTTCGCATCCTGGATGAAATGCAGCGCCACTATTACGGCAATAAGGATAAGTGAATTAAGTATTAAAATAATGACGACGCTGTGCTCCTGCATGAACATCCCCACGCTTGCCAGGGAATACACATTACTCTCCAGCATATAATCGCTGATTGCTTTCGCATCTATTGTAAGCAATGTCTTGTTCAATATTCCTGCAAGTTCGGGGCAGCGGTCAGAAACCGTCATCGAGATTCCCAGACCGTCGTTAAGTACGCTCTTTATCTCCAGGTCATAATACCCCATCTGAGAACTCAGCAAATATTCCGTCAGATAGCCGTCGCACATTACTGCATCTACCTTTTCGCTTTTCACGGCATCCAGACATTCCAGCGGAGAATCATATACCTGAACGTCTGTGTCCGGAGAATCTATCAGATCCACAGCCTTTTCCTCGAGATATTCCACCGTCGCCAGTCTCTTAACCGACTCCAGCTCCGTGTCCTTTTTCGTGACAAACACCAGCGGAACCTGTACATAATCTTTCATCTTGGCGATCTGATGATCATGCGCTTCATCTTCTGTGTGAATACAATAGGACATAATGTCAATGCCGCCGTTCGACAGGGCAGTGCGCGCCTCTTCGGGATTTGCAACTTTCTTCCATTCAAGGGTAAGTCCTGTAAGCGTTGCAATCCCTTCCAGCATATCTTTTGTCAGTCCTTTACATTCCCCGTCCTCCTCATAGACAAAGGGATAATAACTGTCAAAATAGCCGACCTTGACCGAGTCCGTTTCAGCCAGATATTCCTTCTCGTCCAATGTAAACACAATCGTCTTGTCCAGCTTGCTCTGATAGAACTGGTTCATCAACTTTGTCTCCAGCTCCGGCTCATTCATCTTCAAGTCGGCAACGGCATTGTTAAGCTCCCGCATAACATCGTCATTTCCCTTATATGTAATGTAATAAAACGGCCTGGGGGCAAAACGTCCGACCAGACGCTGTCCCTCCTCGATCTCCGTGAACGTATGGACTAAAGCGTCCACTTCCTTCCGGTCGAGAGCATCCTGCAATTCTGCCGTAGAATCATACTCCCTGATTTTGGGAGATGTAATTCCGTTGTCGGCGAGATAACCCATAAATTCTTCCCTGCGCACGTAAGTCCGCACCATACCGAATGTAATATCCTTCATGGCGTCAAAATCCTCGTATGCAAGGCTGCTGTCCGGATTGGCGGCTATAATACCGAAAGTATAACCGCTTGACAGATCCGCATACTGGTAAGTCTTAGCCCGTTCCGCCGAATACTGCGCGCTTCCCACCAGGTCCGCCTTATGGTCAGCTACCAGTTTAAGCGCCGCGTCCCAGTCCTTACACTTCACATACTCAATCTCCCAGTTGGCATATTCGCGCAGTACATTCAAATATTCTACATCCATGCCGGAATAACTGCCGTCTTTCTCGATCGTATGATATCCCTGCATCGGAAAAAAAGCAACTTTCACCGTCCGTTTCTCTTCCGCGCGGACAGTATGCGACATCGTCACGGCAGATATGCATGACGCCAGTATCAGGCATAACAAAACCGATACCCCTCGCTTCATTCTTCCGTTTTTCATTGGTGCAAACACTCCCTTCCTCCCCCGCTTCCCTCTGTGTTACAAAGCATCAAGCAAATGCGGGCTTTATTAAATTACCGAAGTAACTTTATTTATCCTATTATACCAAATCAAAGGCTCAATGACCAGACTTCCCCTGAAAAAATGCACCACTTTTGAACTTTTTTACGGCATATTTTTAACTGCGTTTCAAATGAATAGATTTTTATAACATCCTGTGGTAGAATAGGGAAAGGCATTTACCGCTCCCGAAAAGATCCTGAGAGATAAATGAAAGGAAGCAGAAGGTAATTGAATCAGAGTTTTACAGCGAATACAGTCAAGGAGATCTTATACAGATGATCGAATACAGAAACTTACAGGGAAAAGAAATCAACAGAGAATTGTTCCTGTCCTTTATCCGGCATCAAACAGTTGTGAAGTGTCGGAGAAAAGAAAATGACGAATGGACAATCAAAGAAGCGCCATTCATTGACGATTGGAGCGAGGCAGATTATAAAGTACTGATTTCCTGCCTTA
>CANODD010000217.1 GCA_947564705.1 uncultured Dorea sp.
AGATTCATATTCTTTCCTCCTCTCATCGCATTACCGGATTCTTTCCGGGAATCCGATCTTCTTCTGTACCTTGCGCAATGTCTTGTTGGAGAAATACTGCGCCTTTTCCGCATTATTTTTAATAATCCCGTCGATGTAAGCCTTATCTTTCTCAAGCCTTGCCACCTCATCCTGCAGCGGCTTTAATACGGACACGACTGCTTCTCCCACTGCCGTCTTGAAGTCTCCGTACCCCTTTCCGTCGAATTCCGCCACAACTTCCTCCGGCTTCTTTCCCGTACATGCACTGTAGATATCGATCAGGTTCTTAACCCCCGGCTGCTCGTCGCGGTAGAGGATCTGCGCCTCGGAATCTGTCACCGCACGTTTGCATTTCCGCATGATCGTATCCGGATCATCCATCAGATAGATACTGGCATTGGGATTCTCATCCGACTTCGACATCTTCTTTGACGGGTCCTGCAGACTCATGATCTTGGCTCCCACTTTCCCGATATAAGCCTCCGGTATGGTAAATACGTCTCCGTAAATATTGTTGAACCGCTCCGCAATATCTCTTGTGATCTCTAAATGCTGCATCTGGTCTACCCCTACCGGAACCACGTCTGCCTGATAAAGAAGGATATCCGCCGCCATCAGCACCGGATAAGTGAACAGGCCGGCATTGATATTGTCCGCGTGCTTCGCAGACTTGTCTTTGAACTGGGTCATACGGTTCAGCTCTCCCATATACGTAAAGCAGTTCAAAATCCATGAAAGCTCCGCATGGCCGGACACATGCGACTGGTAATAGATACAGTTCTTCTCGGGATCCAGCCCTGCGGCGATATAGAGTGTAAGAAGCGCCCTCGCCCTCTTCCTGAGAGTCGCCGGGTCCTGTCTTACCGTAATCGAATGCATGTCTACCACACTGTAGAAGCACTCATACTCATCGCTTAATGTCACCCAGTTCTTCAATGCCCCGAGATAATTCCCAAGGGTCAGATTCCCCGTCGCCTGCATACCGCTGAATAATACTTTCTTTCCATTGATCATCTTTCTTTCCTCCGTTATCTTTCCATTTGACCTATATACCGTGATATCTCCGGCATCCTCCGCCGTCATCCGGCGCCTCTTCTTTAATCCTCCCAGGGCTCTACTTCATCATCATAGTAGACTACATTCTCCGAAATGATTACGGGTTTACCGCCCGTTACTTCCACCTCTGTCACCGCGCAGTTCTTATGTACGCCCTCTCCCCAGTATTCTGCCAGGGGCTTATCCTTGATATTGTTCAAAAGCCCCGCAAGAGCCGCTCCATGTGTCGCGATCAATATATTGCTCTTCTGATATTCTTCCTTCGTGTAAAGCTCCTCCAGGAACTTTCCGGTCCGTTCCTTCACTTCCCCAAAGTTCTCGCCGCCCTCCGGCGCCTGATACCGGTCAGGGGCGTCAAAAAAACGGCGGAACTCCTCAGGCAGGTTCCACCCGCTTCTGGAGCAGCATCGTCCCTCATACTCCCCAAACGCCATCTCTGCGATCCTTTCATCCTCTATAACAGGAACCTGCCTTCCGGCAAGAATCAGCGCCGCCGTCTCCCTTGCCCGGCCGAGCGGACTGGTATAACAGATATCAAACCGGATATCCGAAAGCCCCTTCGCCGTCTTCTCTGCCAGCATCCTGCCAAATTCATTCAAGGGGATATCTGCCTGCCCCTGTATCCTGCGCTCCTTATTCCATGCGGTCTCTCCATGCCGTACCATATATAACCTCATCTTCTGCCTCCTTTAGAATCATGCGGAAGTCACATTCCTTCACATACTCTGTAAGTATACCACATATCCGCGTATTTTCCATAACCTTTTTATAGATAACAGTTCAGAAAAGTGTTATAATAAATCTGCGGTCCCGGCAGACTGTCCTATAGGATAAACGGGCTGTAAATAATACATAAAAGGAGTCTTAATTATCATGGAAAAGATCACGAGCTTTACCATAGACCATCTGCGTCTGGTTCCGGGACTCTATGTCTCCCGTATCGACCAGGTAGAAGGCCGTCCCATTACCACCTTTGATATCCGTATGACGAATCCGAACGAGGAGCCCGTCATGAATACCGCGGAAGTTCATACCATCGAACATCTGGGCGCCACATTCCTGCGCAACCATAAAATTTTCGCTGACAAGACCATCTACTTCGGACCCATGGGCTGCCGCACAGGTTTCTACCTCCTGCTGGCAGGGCAATATACCTCTGAGGAAATCGTTCCGCTGATGAGGGAGATGTTCACCTTCATCGCCGATTTTGAGGGCGAAGTTCCGGGCGCGTGCGCGAAGGACTGCGGCAACTATCTGGATATGAATCTTCCTATGGCAAAGTATCTTGCAGAGAAATACCAAAAGGAAGTACTGACGGATATCACGGACGAGCAGTTGAATTATCCCGCATAATCCGGCATATGATGTTAATTTATAATGGATATCCTTCAACTTAAGTATTATAATAAGGTATTATAACATATCGTTAATTAAGGGGTTGCCGGAAAATGTTATGTTTCCCGGCGGCCCCTTAATCTCATAATTCTTTATTCACATATAATCTGACACATCTTCATCGCTTCCAGCGCATTCCTGTGGCTTTCCGGAGTTACTCCCGCGCAGCACGCAGCGTCCACTATGACCGGAACCTCCGGAAGGAACGCTTTGACGATCATCGCGTTCGAGATCACACAGATATCGGTGCAAAGCCCCACAAAGGTTATAGATTCCAGTCCGCCCTTATATTCTTCATCCATATTCTGAAGCCTGCGTCCAAGCTCCTTGCTTCCAAACGTCGGCTTATCAATGGGCTCTTCTTCCCGCAGCGCCTCAATCCGGGGATTCAGCTCCCAGCCTTTGCTCCCTCTGACGCAGTGCGTTACCGGCAGATTCTTCCCTTCCTGGGTTTCCAGATAATTCTCTTCGTGGGTATCCCTGGTGTACAGTACCTTCCCGTCAAAATTCTGAATCTTCTCTGCAACTTTCGGAACGATCGCCGCCGCTTCCTTCGTACCAAGGCTCCCGTCGATAAAGTCATTCTGCATATCTATTACAACTAAAACTTTCATAGTCTGATTCTCCTCTTATAAACTCCTTCACACCTGTCTTTTGATACACCGGACTGTCTGAATACTCATTTTACCGACAAGACGCTCTTTCTATTCCATATTCCCCGGAAATCTCGGGATTCCGTCAAATCCGGCCTTCAGGTCTTCATCCGTCGGAATATAGTCGCTCATCTCGCCGTTATGGAACTTTTCATAAGCAACCATGTCAAAATATCCTGTACCGGTCAGGCCGAATACGATCGTCTTCTCTTCCCCGGTTTCTTTGCACTTCATGGCTTCGTCAATCGCAACCTTGATCGCATGGCTGCTCTCCGGCGCCGGCAAGATACCTTCCACTCTCGCAAACTTCTCAGCCGCCTCGAACACTGCCGTCTGCTCTACAGATCTCGCTTCCATATATCCGTCGGCATAGAGCTGCGACAGGACAGAACTCATACCATGATATCTCAGGCCTCCCGCATGGTTTGCCGAAGGAATGAAACCGCTTCCTAATGTGTACATCTTCGCCAGCGGACATACCATACCCGTATCACAGAAATCATATGCATAGACGCCTCTGGTCAGACTCGGACAGGACGCCGGTTCTACCGCGATAAACTGATAGTCCTTCTCACCTCTTAATTTCTCCCCCATGAACGGAGAGATCAGCCCGCCGAGGTTTGATCCGCCGCCGGCGCATCCGATGATAATATCCGGAGTGATTCCGTATTTATCCAACGCAATCTTCGTCTCCATACCGATGACCGACTGATGAAGCAGTACCTGATTCAGCACACTTCCCAGCACATAACGGTAGCCCTCGCTTCCTACCGCAACCTCCACCGCTTCGGAAATCGCGCATCCAAGACTTCCCGTCGTCCCCGGATGTTCTGCCAGTATCTTCTTGCCTACCTCTGTCTCCATAGACGGCGACGGCGTTACGCTCGCTCCATAGGTGCGCATCACTTCGCGCCGGAAGGGCTTCTGCTCATAGGAGCATTTCACCATGAATACCTTACAATCCAGCTCCAGATAAGAACATGCCATGGAAAGCGCCGTCCCCCACTGTCCCGCTCCGGTCTCGGTGGTTACACCCTTTAAGCCTTGCTTCTTCGCGTAATATGCCTGGGCAATCGCAGAATTCAGCTTATGGCTTCCGCTGGTGTTATTTCCCTCGAACTTATAATAGATCTTCGCCGGCGTCTGAAGCTTCTCCTCCAGGCAGTATGCCCGTACCAACGGCGCCGGACGGTACATCTTGTAGAAATCTATGATCTCCTGAGGAATATCAATATAACGGTTATCATTATCCAGCTCCTGCTTTACCAGTTCTTCACAGAACACACCGGACAGTTCTTCTGCCGTCATCGGTTTCAAGGTTCCCGGATTCAGAAGTGGTGCCGGCTTGTTCTTCATATCCGCGCGTACATTATACCATTGCTTCGGCATCTCGCTCTCTTCCAGATAGATTTTGTAAGGGATCTTCTTTTCACTCATTGTCTTGTTCTCCTTTCGCTCTTGAACTATTTTGCATCTGAGAGGGACAAGGTGTCCTGAATGACCGCAAACAAAAAAACCCTTATCCCACACAATAGACTATTGCTGGGACAAGAGTAATCATTCTCAACTCCTGCGGTGCCACCCGGCTTGGTATATCTTATCTATACCCACTCATGCGTACCATCATACGCGTACTTTGTTAACAGAGTACCCTCTCCGTCTCACTTACTATCGGCTGACACCTTCTTCTGTGTCTTATCAGCCGCTTCAGCTCGCCCTCGGAAGTCCATTCCTGCCAGCACTGGCCTGCCGCATTCCCACCGTCTGCAGCTCTCTGTAAAGCAGATATCTAACAGTACTCACTCTTCCTCATCGGTTTAGTAAGACTTTATCACAGCAGACCAGTGATGTCAAGAACTTTTTTTGTAAAGAGTCGGCTCTAAAGAGTCGGCTCAGAATTTTTCGTAGCACACAAGAAATACTATAGCCTGTATGATACGTTCGGCTCGTTCGCTTCTGCCGACGTGGGGA
>CANODD010000218.1 GCA_947564705.1 uncultured Dorea sp.
TCTGGCTGTGGAGCCACAACTGAGAGCGCTCCCGGTAATCCACGCCGTCTATCAGTTGTGGCTCCACAGCCAGATCGGCTATGTGCTGCAGAACCCGCATCTGTTCTCAGGAACGGTTCGGGAGAACATCCGCTATGGCAGACTTGACGCCACCGACGAGGAGATCGAGGAGGCGGCCAGAAGCGTCTCGGCAGACGAGGTGGTCAGGAAGCTTGAACATGGATATGACAGTGATGTGGGAGAGAGCGGAGGCAGGCTGTCCACCGGAGAGAAGCAGTTGATTTCCTTTGCGCGGGCGATTCTGGCGGACCCAAGCATCTTTGTGCTTGATGAAGCGACTTCTTCTATTGATACGAAGACGGAACAACTGATTCAGCAGGCGACGAACAAGCTGCTTAAGGGGCATACTTCTTTTATCATTGCCCACAGGTTGTCTACGATACGTCAGGCGGACTTGATCCTTGTAGTGAGGGACGGAAAGATTATTGAGCGGGGCACACACGGGGAGCTTCTAAAGGCAGGAGGGTACTACCATGACCTGTATTCGAAGCAGTTTGAAGAAGAGGCTTCGATGCGGGTATTTTCGGGAAAGTAGGAAATTGTAACAGATTTATTTTTCCGCCATATAATGATGACAGAGTCAGGAGACAGAGATTATGGGGTGGAAAGATGAATGGAATTGTATGGACTTTTCTAGGGACGCTGCTGACATTTTCCGTGACTACGCTTGGCGCTGCGGGCGTATTTTTCGTAAAAAAAGATATGGGAGGGAAGATTCAGAGCGGATTCCTTGGATTCGCGGGAGGCGTCATGATCGCGGCTTCCGTATGGTCTCTGCTGCTTCCGGGTATAGAGTTTGCAGATGAAAACGGGCAGATCAGCTGGCTTGTGATTACGGGAGGCTTCTTGCTGGGCGTGCTTCTCCTGCTGGCGGCGGATTATCTGATCGGCCGGTGGGAACGCATAAGGGTCAGGAAGAATACGGCTATGTTGGTGACGGCAATCACGGCTCATAATATACCGGAGGGAATGGCGATCGGTCTGGCTTTTGCCCTTGCCGCGCAGAATCCGAAGGAACCGGCGTTGTTGTCCGGCGCGATTGCGCTCGCCGTCGGCATTGCGATTCAGAATTTCCCGGAAGGAACGGCGGTTGCGCTGCCGTTAAGCCAGAACGGCTTCAGTAAGAGAAAGGCTTTTTTTATCGGAAGTATGTCGGCGATAGTGGAACCTGTCTTCGGTGTCGTTGCCGCCGCGCTTGGAGGCGCGGTGCGGGCCGGTATGCCGTGGTTCCTGGCCTTTGCAGCGGGCGCTATGATCTATGTAGTCGTTCAGGAGCTGATACCGGAAGCCTATACGGGCGAGGATGAAAAATCGGGAACACTCGGGTTCATCGTCGGATTTTTGGTTATGATGATCCTAGATGTTGCGTTGGGGTAAGGAGCGGCTGCTGCCGCTCCTGTTTTTCATGATATAAGGTGCGAACTTCGTTTTCCATATCATGAAAAACTTCCGGAAGGCACATTCTTTTTTGTCATGTAAAATTATTTTGACGCTGTTTTTCGCGTATGTAAAGTATGTTTGATAGACATTCCGTTAAGAAAACGCAATAATGGTCACGAAAGGATGGATGTTATGGAGATCGGTATTAAGTTAAAAGACGCAAGAATGCGGGCGGGAATGACGCAGGAGAAAGTAGCGGAGGAGATTCAGGTTACGCGTCAGACAATATCAAACTGGGAGAATGAAAAGTCTTTTCCGGATATCGTCAGCGTGATTCGGTTAAGCAGCCTGTATGGCATCAGCCTTGATCAATTATTGAAAGGGGATGAAGAAATGATGGAACACTTGGAGAAGAGTACAAATATTGTAAAAAGCAACCAAAAACTTATCGCGGCAATCATCGCAGACGTGTTATTGCTTATTTTGTTTGTTTTATTCAACGGACTGATCATAAGAAATCCATATTTGATTATGGGAAGTTCCTCGGTCGGTATCGTTAGTACATGTATACTGTTTTATCAGATCATCAAAAAGCTTTAAGAAAAAGGAGAGAGTTAAAATGACAGTAATTGCAGTAATTTTGGTATTTATGGTTTTGCTCGGCGCTGTTACTTTAGGATACCAGGTATTTCAACTGGTAGTTCTGGATGCGGAAAGCAGAGGGTTAAAGCACCCTAAATTCTGGGGAATATTTTCACTTGGCGGGAACAATGGCGGAGGCGGTCTGGTCTTATATCTGATAGGCAGAAACAAATTTCCCTCTCATATGACAGATACTGACCGGAAAGTATGCGACTCACGCAAAAAGAAGTCTGCCCTGTCCCTGTGCTTTATCGCGATAGGTACAATCGGTTTAATTTTTACGGCGTTGTTTGGGGACCTTAGCTATTTTCTTTAATAGTAGAAGGGTTACTCTATGGAATCAGGCGTCCGTCATATATTTTACCATAGAGAGCAGTTTTTTTGTAAGTGATTCTGCCGGGATCTTCGGATCCTGGCATTTCTGCTCTAATAAGTATTTCAGATATCCGACGGTGACGTCGTTGATCATATCAAGGTTCTCTTCCGTCAGACGGACTCCGGGTTCTTTTAGGAGTGGATTTAGGAAGAGATAGCACTGTTCATAGATATTTCGTCCGAAATACATGCTTGTGATATCCTCGCTATAGATGGTCTTCTCATCAGGGTAGAGTTCGTAGTATCGTTCGAATACATCCGTCAGATTCTTACTGTGTTTTCCAAAAAAGAAATTATAGAAAAGCTCCGGTTTTTTGAAAGCTGATTGTGCAAAGAATTCCCAGGTAGCAAGGAAACTTTCATAAGGGGAGTTCTTTTCTTTCCTCTGGTTGGCAAGGGCGGCGCCGTAGCCGTTAAAATGCCTGAGAGAAGCCAGCAGGATGAGTTCGTCTATGTCTTTAAAATACAGATAGATTGTGGAATTGTGGAAGCCTGCCTGTTCAGCGACCTTCCGGACGGATACTTTTTTTAGACCGATCTCATCGATCAGGAGCCGTGCGGCCTCGATAAAACGGATGGTGTTCTGCTTTTTCTGTAGATCTTTGTCTGTTCTCATATACTCTCCCGTAAAATCTTTTTAATATCCATAGATTACTGTAACTACGGGCTTATTATAGCATAGTTGATACTTAGGGACAACGAGATATTTGATTACGGGCGCGGATTGTGGTATGGTATCATAAGCATAAAAATTTGCGCGAGGAGGTTTGAAGCATGCGGATAGCAATCTGTGACGACGACGAGAGAGCGCTTGCTCATCTCTTGGGACTGATTAAGGAATACCAGTTAAGCAGGGGGAAACATATTGTCTGCCGCTCCTTTCGAAACAGTACAGATTTTCTGTGTGAGCTGAAGGGCGGGGAATATGATCTTGTTTTGCTGGACGCGCCTATGTCTGGGGCGGGCGGGGTGCAGGCTGCGCGGGAACTAAGAGAGTTGGACAGAAATGTCGAGATTATTTTCGTGTCTTCATCGCCGGAATTTGCCGTGGAGAGTTACAGTGTCGGGGCGTATTATTATCTGCTCAAACCGATAGATACGGATACACTGTTCTCGCTGTTGGATAGTGTGGCAAGCAAATTGTTTGTGCAAAAGGAGCAGGGGTTAGTACTGAAGAGCAGGAAAGGCGTTATCAGAATATCCTTTACGGGGCTTGAGTTTGTAGAAGTGATCAATAAGACGGTGTTCTTCCATATGGGGGACGGTGAAGTCCATGAGGTGACTGCGGCTCTGGCGGATTTTGAAGAGAAGCTTTTGGTAAGGCCGGATTTCTTTAAGACCCACCGCTCTTATCTTGTCAACCTGAGTTACATTCAGGCGATTGAAGCAAATTGTGTCGTGACAAGGAACGGGCATGATATTCCGGTATCAAGACAGCGGCGGAATCAAGTACAGGACGCTTATATGCGTTTTTTATATGAGGCGGGGACAGAGGTATTGCAGAATGACGGCCGGACGGATGCTTATTCGGAGCGTTCGGAAGGCGCTTGGCGGATTTTGCTGGTGGACGACGATATGGAGGAGAGCGCTTACTGGGCGGATATTTTGCGGGCGCATGGATGCATCGTACAGACGGCGGAGAATGGAAGGGACGCCCTTAAGCTGGCAGAGGAGGAAAACTGTGACTGTGTGCTGCTGGATGTGATGATTCCAGGAGAGGATGGATTTTCTATCTGTGAAGGACTGGGGAAGATTACGGATGCCCCGATTATTTTTCTTAGCTGTGTTACCGAAGCAGACAGGCAGTTGGAGGGGTTTGCGGCCGGCGGTGTAGATTATATCACTAAGGATACTCCTCCGGAACTATTCTGGGTCAAGGTAAAGACGCGCATCAGTTTGTCTACGGCGGATCGGGGACGGACGAGATCTCATTACGGACCGCTTCTTTTAGACCTGGCGGGACGCCGGGCATGGATGGACGAGAAGGAATTATCACTTACATCAGATGAGTTTGATATCTTATGGCGGCTCTCGGAGCACGCAGGATGTGTCTTTACGCCGGAGGAGATCTCTACCATGATTTATGGCGGCCGGTCTGGGGACGGAGGAGAGAGAGTACAGATACACATGTCCCGGCTTCGGCGGAAACTGGATAAGGCGCGGGAAGGGCATCATTATATTGAGCCGGTCTGGGGGCAGGGATATCGCTTTGTTCCCTGACAAAAAGAGGAGGTTTGGCATGAAACGGTGGAAAGCTCTGTGTCGGCTGTCAGCGGCTTTGATCATATTAGCGTTTTTTTTTACGCTGCTTTTTCATATGGACAATAAATATCAGACGCCGCCTCCCTACGGGAAATCGGGCGTCATAACTTTGACGGAGCAGGATCTTAATCGGGAGGTTCCTATCTTTCTGATTGACGGCTGGCTTCTTACGGATGAACGCGTAACGGACAAGCCTACCTATATCGGTGAGTTTTCGAATCTTCAACGGGGAGATCTGTCGGTATCGCCTCACGGGCATGCGCGCTACAAGATGACGCTGCGGTTCTCCGTCGTAACGCAGAGTCATCTTGAAGCGCGCATGCCCG
>CANODD010000219.1 GCA_947564705.1 uncultured Dorea sp.
TTTGACGGGGTTAAGGTGGTGAAGCCGTGAAACGTTTACGATACATACTGGAATAAGGGATACAAGGAATATTTTGCCGTCAAGGCGACGCCGAATCCGTTTCTGATCAATATTCTGAGAGAGTATGGCTGCGGCTGTGACTGTTCGTCTTACACGGAGCTTATGCTGTCAGAGGCGATAGGAGCGACGGGAGAAGAGATTATGTTCTCGTCGAACGATACTCCGGCAGAGGAATTTACTTATGCAGAACAGCTGGGGGCGATTATCAATCTTGATGATATTACCCATATTGATTTCCTGGAGAAGACGATCGGATATATTCCTGAGACAATCAGCTGCCGCTATAATCCGGGAGGATTGTTTAAGATCAGTAATGATATTATGGATAATCCAGGGGACGCGAAATATGGTATGAC
Source organism: uncultured Dorea sp. (assembly GCA_947564705.1). Taxonomy (GTDB): domain Bacteria; phylum Bacillota; class Clostridia; order Lachnospirales; family Lachnospiraceae; genus Sporofaciens. The sequence goes on from CANODD010000219.1 coordinate 417, forward strand.
GACGGAGCAGCTTTTTGAAGCGTTCAAGATTCTGAAGGGAAAGGGTGCGAAGGAATTCGGCATACATGCGTTCCTTGCGAGTAATACAGTTACGAACGAATATTATCCGATGCTTGCGAAGGTTTTGTTTGAGGTTGCGGTGAAGCTTAAGAAGGAGACGGGCGTACATATTAAGTTCATCAATTTGTCCGGTGGAATAGGGATTCCATATACTCCGGACCAGGAACCGAACGATATTCGTATGATCGGCGACGGAGTGCGAAGGGTCTATGAAGAAGTGCTTGTACCTGAGGGAATGGGAGACGTCGCGATCTATACGGAGCTTGGGCGGTTCATGATGGGACCATACGGCTGCATGGTGACAAAAGCAATCCATCAAAAGAGCACGCATAAAGAATATATCGGTGTGGACGCCTGCGCCGTGAATCTGATGCGTCCGGCGATGTACGGCGCTTACCACCATATTACGGTAATGGGGAAGGAGAAGAAGCCCTGTGATCATCGATATGATATCGTAGGTTCTCTGTGTGAGAATAATGATAAATTTGCCATTGACCGTATGATGCCGAAGATTGATATAGGGGATCTGCTGGTAATCCATGATACGGGGGCGCATGGATTTGCAATGGGATATAATTATAACGGGAAATTAAAATCAGCGGAGCTTTTACTGAAAGAGGATGGGACGGTGCAGCTGATACGCAGAGCCGAGACTCCGGCTGATTATTTCGCTACATTTGACTGCTTTGAAATCGGCAGTAAATTGTCGAAATAAGTAAGAGAGTAGGAGTTGATTTTACATGGCAGAAGGTGTAATATATGGGATGTATGGTATGATGCCAGGGTCAAAAGGCCATGTACGAAATGCGGAGCAATCCGGGGCATCATGATATAGTAATTAAATATGCTACTTTGTGAGCCAGGAGGGAGAAAAACATGAAAAAAAGAGGAATATTGTCAGTGTTATTAATTGCAGTTATGACGATGTTATGCGGCTGCGGCGGTATGAGCGCGGAGGATGCGCAGTCCTATCTGAAATCGGTTCTGGACGCCAGTTATAAAGGAGAGTTTGGCACATACATAGAGTGGACAAAGTCGACGCAGGAAGAAGCAAAGAAGTTATATGAGGCGAATATTGATGTTGCCATGCAGGAATCCGGCCTCGAGAGTCTTGGGTTATCCGAAGAGCTTACGGCAAATTACAGACAGTTATTCGAAGATACCATTAATCTTGTAAAATATGAAGTAGGAGAGGCAGAGGAGACGGGGGATAAGGAGTATACGATTCAAGTGACGCTGGAACCGTTCGTCGGTTATGAAGGAATTCAGGAAGAAGCAGAGGCGGCCGTTAAGGAGGAGATCCAGAATATGTCGGAGGTTCCGGACCAGGCAGCCATAAATGAGATATATTATCAGAAGAGGTACGATATGATGGCTGAGAGAGCCGCGTCTCCGGAATATGGGGATGCAGTTACGGTGGAGGTTACTGTGAAGCCGGATTCCCAGGGGGTATATTTTATCGATCAGTCAGATATGACGGCATTGGATGAAGCGTTGTTTGTGATGGATTAGTACATATGAAAAATATAATATTTGACATGGGAAACGTACTTCTTACTTATGATCCTGAAGTATGTTTGAAGAAGATCGTTGAGAAAGAGGAAGACCGTGTACTGATCAGACGGGAATTGTTTGAAGGACCGGAGTGGGTACAGGGAGATTTAGGACATATTACAGATGAAGAGCGGTTTAACGGAGTAAGTAAGAGAGTACCGGAAAGGCTTCATGAAGAGCTCAGACGCTGCACGGTAGAATGGGACATGTGTATGTATCCGGTTCCGCAGGCAAGGGAATTCTGCAACTATCTGAAAAAGCGGGGATTTGGTATTTATGTATTATCGAACGCGAGCAGTTCTTTTTATAACTATTTTCCAAGGTTTGCACCTTTTGATTATTTTGACGGGATTGTCGTCTCCTGCGACGTCCATATCATAAAGCCGGATATTCGTATTTATCAACATCTGTTAAAGAAGTACAATCTGCGGGCAGATGAGAGCTTTTTTATTGACGATGTAGAAGCAAATATAGAAGGAGCCAGGAAAGCAGGGATAGACGGCGCGGTATTCAAAGGAGATTTTTGGGGAATTGGGGAGAGTATGGGATGGTGAAGGTGAAAACGGCAGTCAAAGAATGTTTTCATATGATTGTAATACCTGTATTACTTGCCCTTTTCTGCAGTAAGGTATTGATCGTGAACGCAAATATTCCGTCCGGTTCCATGGAGGATACCATTCATCCCGGGGACCGGGTTATCGGGTTCCGTCTGGCATATCTGAGGAAGGACCCACAGCGTCAGGACATCATTATATTCCGATATCCGGATGATGAATCTCAGGTTTTTATCAAGAGGATTATCGGACTTCCCGGTGAGACTGTCCAGATTATAGACGGAGAGGTATATATAGACGATTCTGCAATACCGTTGGATGAGGAATATTTGAAGGGGATTCCAGAGGGAAGTTTTGGTCCATATGAGGTTCCGGAGGATTCCTATTTTGTTATGGGAGATAACAGGAATAATTCTCATGATTCCCGTTTCTGGGAACACCACTATGTGGAACGGGACGCTATTCTGGCAGAAGCAAAGTTCCAGTATTATCCCCGTATCAGGAAAGTAGAATGACGGAAAGTATTGAATTTCCTGCTTGGATTGGTGTATACTAAGGAAAAGAGTTTATATAATTTAAAAGAGGTGTTAATTATGGATTTATTAGAAGTAATGAGAAGCCGCAGGAGTGTAAGGACTTATACGGGGGAAACGGTTCCGGAGGAGAAAGTTGACCAGATCTTAAAGGCGGGACTTTTGTCTGCGTCAGGGAAGAACTTAAAGCCATGGGAGTTTATTGTGGTCCGTGACAAAGAGGTTCTGGCGAAGCTTACAAAGAGCAGGGCGGCAGGAGCTGCTATGATCGAACATGCAGATTGTGCAATTGTTGTTATAGGAGACACAGAGAAGACGGATGTCTGGACAGAGGATTGTTCGGCTGCTATGACCAATATGCATCTGATGGCAGATTATCTTGGAGTTGGAAGCTGTTGGGTTCAGGGAAGGCTTCGCGAGGCTTCCGACGGAAGAACTACGGAGGATTTCATTCGGGAGCTGCTTTCGATTCCGGACAAGTATGGCGTAGAGGCGATATTGTCACTGGGAATGACGAAGGATCATCCGGCGGCATACTCGGTAGACGAGCTGCCGATGGAGAAGGTTCATAAGGAGAAATTCTAAAAGTGAGTTGTACAGTTTTTGATGACAGAGTATAGCTGAAAGAATGATAAAAAGATTACTGTGGGGCTGTCGGAAAACCAATTTTCCGACAGCCCCTTTACTACATATTTTTAATTACCCTAAACAGCCGGGCTTCTTCCTGGGTACAGGGTTCCTTCCCATACCTGGCCTTTTCATAAAGTTCATGGATTCTGTCTATATCGCCCTTTTCAGGCTCATTGCTCTCATAAAGCCCTGCCTTGTATTCCAGTTCCAGCGGCGTCTCATTCCCGGAAGGTTTTTCCCGCAGAGTCCTCCGGATTCGTTTTTTGTACATTCGCCGGATTTTTCTGTCCGGTGAACGAAATTCCTCTTTTCTGCTCTGCTTTAACATTCGCTTCTTTTCCGTCATGCTGCTGTCTTCTTTTCCAAGAAAAATAATCTCGTCTTCCTCCTCATCAGCAAATGATTCCAAGGCTCTTTGGATAGCCTTTAGAACAATCTTCACTGCCGCATATATGATTCCGGCCAGTGTAAGAGTAGAGAGAAGTTCCGAAAATTTTTTCATCCATTCCGGCGTCTTTTTTGCATGAGATTTTAACTGAAGCAATTCTTCCATCAGATAATCCGGCTCCGCAGTCTCTTCATAAAATTCTGTGATCTGCCCGTCCGTGTCCAGAGGATCAAACCGGAGATTTTCAAGAGGTTCTTTGTGATAAACGGCAGCCGGAATCATGAACAGAAGAAGCCCGGTGATTCCGGCAAGCAGAATCCCGTTCCCGATTTTCCTCATAGTGCCTGCAGGAAGGTTCGCAATCCGGATATTTTCTTTCACAAATCCATCCAGCCGTTCCAGATAGCAATAAGCCAGACAGACGCATAAGTCCGCCGCAAGAAGCCCAAGCATAAGGTTCAGAAGCCCTTTGCGATGGAAAGAGAGCATACCCAGATACATCGCGGCAAGAAGCAGGCAGTAAGGAATCCTGGGGGTATCCAGAAGCGTAGGGATTTCCCAGGTTTCGGCGTCCTCCTGCGCCCCTGCTTCTCCCGGCATTTCTTTCATTTTCTTTCGGATTTCGCTCTGCTTCAGCTTTACATAGAGACGGAACGCAAAGATGAAAGCTGTGAGCAGTCCGGTTAAGAGATTCCCGCTGACTGTTCTCATTCCCCAGGTTACGGCAAAGGAAAATACGAGGAAGATCCATAGATTCCGGCATCTGCACACCACAATATAGGAAAGGATTACGGGAAAGAGCAGGAACAGCCCGTTAAGAAGGGAAGCGGCAAGTTCCGGTCCTTCGCTGTTCTGGATGGCGGCGGCAAGCACATAGATTCCCTCAAAAAACAGAATATC
>CANODD010000220.1 GCA_947564705.1 uncultured Dorea sp.
TCACCTATTTCGGGCCGATTCCCGGGCATAATATTCCTGTGCTTTGCCGCGCCCTGCGGGAAGCACGTAAGGTAGAGGGACCGGTTCTTCTCCACGTTATGACGGAGAAAGGGAAAGGATATGAGCCGGCGGAGAAGAGACCGGATAAATTCCACGGAATCGGCCCCTTCAGGATCGAGACCGGTGAACCGGAGACGCCGAAGAAGAAGGACACTTATACGGACGTATTCGGAAAGGTGCTCTGTGACGAGGCCAGGCATCGTCCGGAGATTGCCGCGATTACGGCGGCTATGGCGGATGGGACGGGGCTTGGGAGATTCCGGCAGCTCTATCCTCAGAGGTTTTTTGATGTGGGGATTGCGGAGGCGCATGGAGCGACCTTCGCCGCGGGGCTTGCGGCAGGAGGTATCCGTCCGGTATTTGCCGTCTATTCTTCTTTCCTGCAGCGCGCGTATGATCAATTAATCCATGACGTGGCGCTTCAGAATCTTCCGGTAGTCTTTGCAGTGGACCGGGCCGGTCTGGTTGGAAGCGACGGAGAGACGCATCAGGGGATCTTTGACCTGTCTTATCTAAGCAGCATTCCCAATATGACGGTGATGTCGCCGAAGCATAAATGGGAGCTGGCAGACATGCTCCGATTCGCGTTCACATGCCATGGGCCGGTGGCCGTGCGTTATCCCCGCGGGGAGGCGTTCGACCGGTACGAGGAATTCCGCGCGCCTGTGGAATATGGAAAAAGCGAGATGTTATATCAGGAATCAGAGATTGCGATTCTGTGTGTCGGCCATATGTTTGAGGAGGCGCTCCGCGTCCGCGAGCTGCTAAAAGAGCAGGGCTGTCCCTGTACGCTGGTGAACGCGAGATTCGTAAAGCCCATCGACGAGGACATGATCGACAGTCTGTGCCGCAGCCATCGGCTGATCGTAACGATTGAGGAGAATGTGCAGACCGGCGGGTTTGGAGAACATGTGATGGAGTATGTCTGTAGAAGGGGCGCGGCGGCAAAGGTTCTGCCGCTGGCCCTTCCGGATGATTATGTAGAACATGGGAGCATTCGGTCTCTCCGGAAGGAGACCGGACTTGATGCAGAAACCATGGCAGAGAGAATTCGAAAACTGTATGAGGGTAAGAATACTTACGAAGCGGAGCGTATGCAGTTACAGGAGCAGGTATGAAAGAACGTTTAGATATATTGTTGATAAAGAGGAATCTGGCGGCATCCCGGGAGAAAGCGAAAGCGATTATTATGTCCGGTAACGTCTTCGTGGAGGGACAGAGGGAAGATAAGGCAGGTTCTTCTTTCGAGGAATCGGTTCAGATTGAGGTACGGGGGCATACGCTTCCGTATGTCAGCAGGGGAGGTTTGAAGCTTGAGAAAGCGCTTGCGAATTTTGATGTGACCGTTGCGGGAAAAGTCTGTACCGACGTGGGCGCTTCCACAGGAGGATTTACGGACTGTATGCTCAAGAACGGAGCTTTGAAAGTCTATGCAATTGACGTGGGGAGAGGACAGCTGGATTGGAAGCTCCGCCAGGATGAGAGAGTAGTCTGTATGGAGAAGACGAATATCCGCTATGTGACGCCGGAAGATATCGGAGAGCCGGTTGATTTTTCCTCTATCGACGTTTCTTTTATCTCCCTTTCTAAAGTCCTGCCTGCCGTCTGCCGTTATCTGAAGGACCAGGGACAGGTCGTCGCCCTGATCAAACCGCAGTTTGAAGCCGGTCGGGAGAAGGTCGGGAAAAAAGGCGTCGTGCGGGAGAAGAGTACGCATATGGAAGTGATTGAAGCCGTGGCGGGATATGCCCTGTCCGCAGGCTTCACGGTTCTGAATCTGGATTTTTCACCCATCAAGGGTCCGGAAGGGAATATAGAATATCTTGTGCATCTGGAGAAATGTCAGGAGGAAGACCGGACGGCAGAGAACATAGATATACGGAACACCGTTGAGCGGGCGTTTGACACTCTGTCGAAAAATGAAAAGGAACGGATTGGATATGAATAGATTTTTGATTGTCACAAATGACGGAAAGGATAGGGAATATACGGTTACCAGGCAGGTGACAGAGCTTTTGGAGGCGGCGGGAAGAGAATGTATCTTGTGCAAGAAGGATGAACATAAGAAGATTGTCCGTGAGTTTGTAGCCGGGGATTTTGATTGCGTGATCGTAATCGGAGGGGACGGAAGCCTGATTGAGGTGGCGAGATTGTTCCTTGGGAGGGACATTCCGATTCTGGGAATCAATATGGGGACGCTGGGTTACCTTACTGAGGTAGAAGTAGGACATATCGAAGAGGCGGTTTCCAGGCTCCTTGCAGGCGATTTTGAACTTGAGAAACGGATGATGTTAGAAGGGAACTTCAAAGATCATAAGACGGATGTAGCCCTTAATGATATCGTTGTGTCCAGAAAGGGGGAACTTCATATCATTCATTTCCGGTTATATGTGAACGGAGAACTCCTGAATGATTATGAAGCAGACGGAGTCGTCCTGTCTACGCCTACGGGATCTACGGCCTATAATCTGTCTGCAGGGGGCCCGATCGTAGAGCCTACGGCTTCCCTGATCGTAGTCACGCCGATCTGTTCCCATGCACTGAATACAAGGAGTATTATTCTTTCTTCGGAGGATGAGATTGAGATCGAGATCGGGCTTGGGCGAAACGGCTCCAGGGAAGAAGTTTATGTTACGTTCGACGGCGCGGATACCGTGACCCTGCAGACCGGGGACAGAGTATCGGTGCGCAGGTCAGAGGCGTCTACGATATTTATGAAGTTAAGCAAAGTCAGCTTTTTAGAGACATTACGCAAGAAGATGAAAGGAAATTGACATCATGAAGGGAAAGAGGCATGCAAAGATCATTGAGCTGATCAGCAAAAACAGCGTAGAGACGCAGGAGGAACTGGCAGAATATCTGAGACGGGAAGGATTTGACGTGACGCAGGCAACGGTATCGAGGGATATACGGGATCTAAAGCTTACAAAGGTGCCTGCCGGGAATGGGAAACAGCGGTATGCGCCTCACCCGGGAGATGAGAAATGCATAAGCGAGAAATATATACGGGTGCTGAAAGACGGATATGTTTCCATGGATAAGGCCCAGAATATCCTGGTTATTAAGACTGTATCCGGGATGGCGATGGCCGTATGCGCCGCGGTCGACGCTATGAAGTGGGATGAAGTAGTGGGCAGTATTGCCGGCGACGATACGATTATGTGTGCGATCCGAAGTGTTGAAGACACGGCGAAGGTGATGGATAAGATCAGAAAGATTGTGTTGTAACTTATTATTCGCTGTACCAGGAATCGGAAGAATAACAGGGGTACGTGACAGGAGGCAGAATGTTACAGAATTTACATGTAAAGAATCTGGCGTTGATTGATGAGATAGAGGTGGAATTCAAAGACGGGCTTAATATCCTCACCGGGGAGACCGGCGCGGGAAAGTCGATTATCCTGGGGTCCGTGGGTCTTGCCCTGGGAGGGCGCTATACGAAGGATATCTTAAGGCAGGGCGCGGATTATGGGTTCGTGGAACTGACTTTTCAGGTGGAGAACGAGCGTCAGATCAGGCAGTTGAAGGAACTGGATATCTATCCGGAGGAAGGATGCGTGGTGCTGAGCCGGAGGCTGATGGAGAAGCGAAGTGTCAGCAGGATCAACGGCGAGACGGTACAGATTGCCGTCCTTAAGGAGGTTGCTTCCATATTGATTGATATTCATGGGCAGCATGAGCATCAGTCTTTATTGTATAAGAAGAACCATCTGGGTATCGTCGATGCCTTCGCAAGGGACATGATCGGCGATGTGAAGCAAAAAGTATTTCTTGCGCACAAAGATTATAAGGCGTGTGAGAAGGAATTAAAGGAGAATGCAACGGACGAGTCACAGAGAGCCAAGGAAGTATCGTTCCTTGAGTTTGAGGTAGAAGAGATCAGGGATGCCGATCTAAAGCCGGGAGAGGATGAGGATCTGGAGGAACTGTACCGCCGCATGGTGAACAGTAAGAGGATCACCGAATGCGTGGGAGAGACATATCTCTATACCAGTGAGGGAAACGAGAGCGCAAGCGAGAACTTAAGCCGGGGAATCCGTGCGCTTTCGGAGATCATAGAATACGATGAGAAGGCATCCGGGCTGTATGATCAGCTGGTTGAGGTGGACAGTCTTTTGAATGACTTTAACCGGGAGCTTTCGGATTACGCGGATGAATGTGAATTCTCGGATGAGGAATTCCACGACACGGAGAGCCGTCTGAACGAGATCAATCATCTGAAGACTAAGTATGGCAATACGATCGAAGAGATCCTTGCGTATTGCGCCGGACAGGAAAAACGGCTTACCATTCTTCAGGATTATGATCAGTATATAGGAGAACTGCGCCGGAGAGCGGCGGAGGCGGAAGAGGAATTAAAGAAGCAGGCAAAGAAGCTGTCGACGCTTCGCAGAAAGCAGGCAAAGATTCTTGAGAAAGCAATCGAGGACGGACTGAAGGACCTGAATTTTGAAAATGTTCAATTCGGGATCAGGTTTGAGAATGCAAAGGATTATACGGCGGAAGGAATCGATGATGTGGAGTTCATGATATCTTTGAATCCCGGGCAGCCGCTTAAGTCCCTGGCAGGCGTCGCGTCAGGCGGCGAATTGTCAAGGATTATGCTGGCCATCAAGACGGTTATGGCGAAGCGGGATGATATCGAGACGCTGATCTTTGACGAGATCGACGTAGGAATCAGCGGCAGGACGGCGCAGAAGGTGTCGGAAAAGATGGCGCTGATCGGCAGGAACCATCAGGTAATCTGCATCACACATCTGGCGCAGATCGCGGCTATGGCCGATCATCATTACTTGATCGAGAAGGCTACGTTCAAAGGAGAGACCCGCACAGATATCCGGGAACTGGGCGAGGAGCAGTCCATTCAGGAGCTTGCAAGAATCCTGGGGGGCGCGAAGATTACAGATAAAATGGTCCAAGCTGCCTGTAAAGCAAAAGGCACTGATAAGTTTCTTAAAGC
>CANODD010000221.1 GCA_947564705.1 uncultured Dorea sp.
TAGAACACTAGCCTTCCAAGCTAGATACGTGGGTTCGATTCCCATCACCCGCTTTTTTTGCGCCCAAATGTGCATGCAAACATGCCCGCATGGCTGGCTGCCCCCGGGAATCAATATGAAAATGCAAAGGAGACTATGAGACATGAAGATTGTATTTCTGGATGTAAAGACTATCGGCGAAGACTTAGACCTGTCCGAATTCAACCGTATAGGCGAAGTAGTAAAGTACCCTTTCTCCACACCCTCCGAGATACCGGAAAGAGTCGCCGATGCAGACGTCATTGTATTGAATAAAGTCAGGATCTGTGAGGAGACCATACGGACTGCGTCTAACCTTAAGCTGGTCTGCGTAACCGGAACCGGAACAAACAACCTGGATAAAGAATATCTTCAAAACCGCGGTATCGCCTGGAGAAATGTCGCCGGATACTCCACCGAATCCGTAACCCAGCATACTTTCGCTATGCTTTTCTATCTGTTGGAAAAATTACGCTTTTACGACGATTATGTAAAAGAAGGACGCTACATATGCGACACGTCATTTACACACTTTGAAGAACGTTTTCATGAATTGAACGGGAAGACATGGGGAATCATCGGACTTGGAAATATTGGAAGACGAGTTGCCTCAGTCGCCGGTTCTTTTGGCGTACATGTAATCTACACTTCCCCTTCAGGCAGCCCGACGCAGCCCGGATATCACCGGACTGACCTGGATACGCTGCTTAGCACGTCGGATATCATCTCCGTCCATGCGCCGCTCAACCGGTTTACCGAGAACCTGATCGATATCAACGCATTCCGAAAGATGAAACCTTCCTGCATATTTCTGAACCTCGGCAGAGGCGCTATCGTCATAGAGCAGGATCTCGCCGACGCTCTTGACCGCCGCATGATTGCCGCTGCGGGGCTGGACGTATTACGAGAAGAACCAATAACCCCGGACAATCCCCTCCTTAAGATCAGAGACAGCGGACGGCTGCTCATCACTCCTCACGTCGCCTGGGCAAGCGTTGAAGCAAGAACGCGGCTGATGGAGATTATACTGGGGCAAATCAAGGAATTCTTCTGCTCATCTTCTCCTAAAAAAATCACATAAGAGGATCAGTATCCCGCCGAATGTAATATAAAGATCCCCCAGATTCGCCGTAATCCGCGCCGGGAACTTCTTGCCTGAATACCCGATGTAATCAGTTACACGCCCCTTTACCAGCCTGTCAAACGTATTGCTTGCCGCGCCGGCGCTCAGAAGAGTCAGACCAAGTTTCCGGACATACTTTCCCCGCCTTAAGAATACCGCCGTATCATACAGCAGCAGTCCGATACTGACGACGGCGGTCATTCCTTTTACAATTCTTGGTTTATGATCCAGAAAATTCAACATAAATCCTCGATTATACACTTTGCGTATGATAATCTTTCCATTGAAAAGCTCACGCTTCTCATCCTGATTTATATTCTCCTCCACCCATCTTTTTAACACCGTGTCCGTGCCAAGAAGTATCGCAAAAAGTATTACAAAGAGGGAGATCATCCTATATCTCCTCTTTGATCTTCACGATCTGCTCTTCCCAGTTCTCGATCTCCTCTTCCCGCTTCTCAATCTGTTCGCACAGGCTGATATACTCCGTATCGTCCACTTCGCCCTTCCGGAACTTCTCATATACCATGCGTCCGATATCCTTCAGATCCCTCTCATTCGCCCGCTTTATCGAACGGATATCTCCTTTGATCTTTTGGACCTCAAAGGTGTCCTCCGCTTTCTTGCTGATATCAACCGCCACATCACTTATCTTTTTTCCCAATTCACCAAAAAAATCTGCCATTTCGTCTCTCCTTTTCTCTTACACATGCTTTGCCGGCCTTCTTGTACCGATTCTTACAGTTGTCTCAGGATATCCAGGGATCGGTACAGATTCATCGTCCCATACCCCCATTCCCGGTTCGGATTCTCTGCTCCCGGACGCTGCTCGGCCCCAAGAAGTATAATATTACGAATCTGGCTTGAATTGACTCCGCGCGAACCGGTCTGCCGGATTACCCATTCCATCAAAAGGGCCGACGCTCCCGCCGCAATCCCTACCGACACGCTCGAACCGCTTCGGACCACGAACTCATTATTCAGTCCCGCGCCGGTCACCATAACGCCGGGCGCCGCATAATCCGGCTTAATCCTTTCATCCCTAGTATACCCCCTTCCCGAGTTAATATCAACTGAATTATCGATTCCATTGTAGAATGCCACAGTCATTGCCATCAGGCTGCTGCCCGGCTCCGCCACCGTCGTATCTGGATCTGCCTGCAGGAAATATACCTCCCCTGTTAAGAATTCCGGGACCGGAAGCCACATATGGAATCTTCCGTCAGAGCTCCTCACCGGCCTCACATTGATCTTCCAGATTCCCTGGGACGGATTGCGAAAACGCATGAAAATCAACTGAGAATCATTATTTTCCAGAAGCAGCCTATATTCTACATCCACGTCCGTCTGATCGAAGATAAATTCTTCCTTATATTCATATCCCTGCTTAAGGGAGATATATCCTGTCCGCTCACCGGAGGGCGAAGTGAACGCAACCGTCAGCACATTCGGAACCGTCGTCCACAATTCCACTACAAATCCCTCGACCCCCTCTTCCACTCGGATCTCAGCCTCCGCCACATCGTTTACATCCCGCAATTCATGAAAAAAATGGCGTCTCTGCACCGCTCCGTTACCGGCGCTGATCACAACACTTCTGTTCAACATTGACGAATATGCATCCAACATAGAGGAAAGAAGCGACGTCCCATTATGGCCCCCAAGATTGGTTCCCAGGGCGACACAAATCACAAGCGGCATATTCCGTTTTCTTGCCAGACCGTTGATATACTTCATCGCTAACATAATATCATTTTCCTGGAAACACACGGCGTCCTGGCGAATGGCATAAAAATCCTTCAGATATGATTTGGCCTGCTTAAGCTTCACAACGGCAAGAACCGACTCCGGCGCCGCTCCTATAAAGCGGTGTTCCAAGTCCGCGCCTCCCGCCGCCACACTGGCGATGAACGTACCATGCCCGTCTGTATCCATACTCGGTACGATTTCCAACGGATTCTCGGATCGAAGCGCCTCGTTGATCATCTCTTCCGTATACTCACTTCCGTAATCCAATCCCTCCGGCATCTGTCCCTCCTGTATGGTCTGATCCCATATGCCTGCAATTCTTGTAGAACCGTCAATATTCTGAAAAAGCGGATTACGATAGTCGATTCCGGTATCCAGAATACCGATCATAATCCCGCTCCCCAAAAGCCTAAGTGTCGGGTACGTCTGAACTACGCTGATTCCCGCATCGTCCATCGCCTGAAGATCCATCAGCTCATAACAGTTAGGAATAGAATTGTATCGGAAATTCTCCAACGACAACGGTTTTATCAGCGTTTTATTCACATAATCGGCCTGAAATCCAAAATCCATATTCTGGAAACAAACCTTCCCTTCCCCCTCTTCTCCTATCGATATCGCCCTGAAGACCGGCAGAATAAAATCAATATAATCCTCCGACAGAATCATCTGCCTGCAGACTTCTCTATCCATAAAGACACCCCATTCCTTATCAAATACGTGCTTTGGCAGCATTTCTTTCATAAAGTATATGAGGGTCTCTCTCGATTCTATTCCTGCACTTTCTTAATATAAGGATGCTGGGCCAAAGGGATTTCCCGAAACACACGATTCCGAAGGATACTAAATCATCTCCCTTAGTTTCTGGTTCACCATACCGGGATTCGCTTTTCCTTTCATAGCTTTCATGGTCTGCCCCACCAGCGCTCCAAGCGCTTTTTCTTTCCCGCCGCGGTAATCCTCAACTGCCTGCGGGTTATCGGCTATTACTTTTTTCAAGACCTCCTCCAGCGCTCCTTCGTCATTGACCGTCTTAAGCCCGTGCTCTTCCACATAGACTCCCGGGTCGATATTTTCCAGAAAAATCTTCTCGAATACTTCTTTTGCCACCGAATTGTTGATGGTCCCGGCTTCCGTCAATTCCACCAGCTTTGCCAGATTTTCCGGTGCGAACGATATCTCCTCCGGCTCCATATTATGGTCTTTCAGCAAACGTAAGGTCTCCACCATCAGCCAGTTGGACACTTTCTTAGGCTTCCCGCAGATTGCCGCAGCCGCCTCGAAGATATCCGCCATATGCTTGGAGCCTGTAATGATCTTCGCATCGTACTCCGGGATATCGAATTCCTTCTTATACCGCATGAGCTTCTCCGTCTGAAGCTCCGGCTGTCTGCTTCGGATCTTCTCGATCCACTCGTCGTCAATTATGACCGGCACAAGATCAGGCTCCGGGAAATACCGATAATCCTGGGCGTCTTCCTTCGAACGCATGGCATACGAGAATTCCTTATTGTCATCCCAGCGCCTGGTCTCCTGAATGACTGCTTTCCCTGCCTCGAGCAATTCGATCTGGCGCTCCCGTTCCCCTTCGATGGCTCTTGCAATGGCCTTAAAAGAGTTCAGATTCTTCATCTCCGTCCTGGTACCGAATTCCTTCGCCCCGGCTTCTCTCACCGACAGGTTGACGTCCGCCCTCATGGAGCCCTCCTGGAGCTTACAATCCGACGCTCCAAGATACTGGATGATCATCCTGAGTTTCTCCAGATACGCGATCACCTCGTCTGCCGAACGCATATCCGGCTCCGATACAATCTCCACAAGAGGAACTCCGCTCCGGTTATAATCCACCAGCGAAGTATCGTCCCACTCGTCATGAATCAATTTCCCCGCGTCTTCTTCCATATGCATCTCATGAATCCGAACCCTCTTCTTCATGCTTCCCGCCTCAATCTCCACATACCCGTTTCGCGCGATGGGAAGGTATAACTGCGAGATCTGGTAGTTCTGCGGGAGATCGGAAGAGCACACGTCTGAACTCCAGTCACTTAGGCATCTCGTA
>CANODD010000222.1 GCA_947564705.1 uncultured Dorea sp.
ATTAAAGTTGACCGTGGCACACTGGAACAGCATTTTATGGAAATGACAAGGAGGGAAGCAGAATGAGTGGGTTTTTATATGGCGTTGCGTTACAGTGGAAATTGGATATACGAAGCAAATCCTTGTTAGTTACCTGTTATATCATTCCGCTTATTTTCTTTCTTCTTATGGGCGGTATTTTCACTTCTGTTATGCCCGATATGAGAAGTACGCTCATCCAATCTATGATTGTAATGAGTGTTTCGATGGGGGCGTTTATTGGATTGCCGCCATCGTTGATTGAAACATATGGAAGTGATATAAATAAAGTTTATAAAGCAAACGGAGTGCCTATTTATCTGGGTCTTATTACGATGTTTCTTTCTGCATTTATTCATTTGATGATTGCCTGTGCTGTGATAGTGTTACTGGCTCCCGTATTATTTGAAGCAGTTTTGCCAGCACAACTTCCAATTTTCTTTTTTGCGCTTGTTTTATACATTATTGTGTCGTTAAGTATAGGGAGCATTTTAGGGATGATTATAAAAAATCAAGCCAAGTTGACGATGATAGCGCAATTAGTGTTTCTGCCCTCAATTATGCTTTCGGGAATTATGTTTCCCATTGATTTGTTACCTGTTTTTCTTGAAGTGATAGGGCGCTTTTTCCCCGCTTTTTGGGGATACCAATTGATGCTGGATAATGGCGTTTGTTTTGAAAATTTGTGGTATCTAATCCTTGTCTTTTTTATGGCGGTAATTGTATGTGGCATGCTTTTAAAGAAACAAAAATCGAAATAGTTTGGGGGACAACCGTTTGAATAAAAATGAATGGATACGTTGCCCCATCTGTGGCAGCAAAACTCGTGACAGGGCGATCGCGCAGATCAAGGATAAGAATTATGTGGACGCTTTGAAGGACTATGAAGGTAACCTGCTCCTTGCAGGGATCAGCTATGACAAAAAGAGTAAGATTCACACCTGTATAATTGAAAAGGTTAATTGTAAATAGTGCAGATAACTTGATGAAGAGACCTACGTCTGCTTTTCCGGGCTGACGGAGGTCTTTTGTAATTCAGGAAATTATTTTAGGTTTCATGGACATATTCTTCCTGTAATCAAAAGTCTATTGAACCGCCGGCATAGATTATGATACAATTCAAAAAATTTCACCTGTAGGATTGAGAGCGTACAGGCGGAGGAAATTTGGAGGAAGCAGATATGGCGCAGAACCATCAGTACGATTCGATTGAAAAATTACTTCAGTCAGTGAAAGACGAATTAAAGGATGAACCAAGGATCTTTAAGATATTCAAAAACTGTTATACACATACACTGGATACCACGGTGAAAACTATGCCGGACGGAACGACGTATGTGATTACCGGAGATATTCCGGCAATGTGGCTGAGAGACTCCGTAGCGCAGCTTCGGCCGTATCTGATTCCGGCGAAAGACGAGCCTGAGATTGCAGATATCCTGACAGGTTTATCGAAGCGGCAGTTCATGTATATTCAGACCGATCCATATGCGAATGCCTTCAATGAGCAGGATAACGGGAACTGCTGGGAGCATGACGATACAGAGATGAACGGATGGGTGTGGGAGCGCAAATACGAAGTGGATTCCCTCTGTTATCCATTACAGTTCGCATACCTGATCTGGAAGAATACCGGACGCACGGAACATTTTGACGAGGCATTCAGGGCGGGAGCAGAAAAGATTCTGGAAGTCTTCCGCACAGAACAGAATCATGAGGAGGGATCTCGTTATCGCTTTATACGGCGGAATACTTATTATACGGATACACTTTCAAGAGACGGAAGAGGAGCTCTGGTCAGATCAGGAATCGGTATGACCTGGTCGGGATTCCGCCCCAGTGACGATGCGTGTACATACGGATATCTTGTGCCGTCTAACATGTTCGCGGTTGTCGTACTCGGATATCTGGCGGAAATAGCGGAGGAGATTTTTCATGACAGGAGGCTGAGGGACGAGGCGAAAGCCCTGAGGAAGGAAATCTATGAAGGGATAGAATCATATGGAATTGCCAGGACGGAGGAATTCGGAGACGTATACGCCTATGAGACGGACGGATACGGCCAGTACAATCTGATGGACGACGCCAATGTCCCCAGCCTGCTTTCCATGGAGTATCTTGGATATGAAGGAAGAGATAAAGAGACGGCCGAGAATACAAGAAAGTTTATCCTGAGTGAAGCGAATCCGTATTATTATGAGGGAAGCAAGGCGGCCGGCATCGGAAGTCCTCATACGCCGGCGAAGTATATCTGGCATATCGCCCTGGCTATGGAAGGTCTGACCGTGCAGTCAAAAGAAAAGAAATTAGAGATCCTCAGGAAACTTGCGGAAACCGACGGCGGCACAGAACTTATGCACGAAGGTTTCCACGCAGACGACGATACGCGCTATACAAGGGAATGGTTTTCATGGGCGAACGCCATGTTCAGCGAGCTTGTGCTGGACTACTGCGGATATCGCGTAAAGCGCTGTTAAGAAGATGATCTGGTACAGAGTTGCATTAATTTCGAAGTAAAGGGCAGGTGTATTTTACTCGAAGATTCATGCAATGCCGTACTAGCAGCAGGAAAAGCAGATGGCAGGCAAATAAGTGATGAAATATTAAAGATATGAATAATGTGCACCAAATCTAGAATTCTCTGAATTGATATAGTATGCCTGGCATAATAAAATGGTACTAGTGTACTGACACGTTCATAATTGAACTAACAGCACCGCCTATATCGGCAGAACAATCCGTAGTATTATGGGGCAGAATATAGCTATTAAAAAGGAGGCCAGGTTATGTTTTTGACGGACAGAAAATTAGAAAGACGTATAAGCGAGATTGAGCAGTATAGATACAGGGATATTATCGGATTAAAAGATTTTGCGGCAGAAGAAGATCGTCAGGGAGTCGTGAATCCATCCCTTCCGGAATTCCGGGAATGTGAGACTTTAGAGGTGGGACAGACATGGAAAGGGCGGGACCGTTTTCTCTGGCTGCATAAAGATATACGGATTCCTGCGGAATGGAAAGGGAAGAAGATAGTCGGTATCTTTGATTTTGGCAATACCGGAGGAGGAAATAATTCCGGCTTCGAATCTATAATTTATGTGAATGGGAGCATGTACCAGGGAGTAGACGTTAACCACAAAGAGGTATTTTTTGAGGATTCCCTCTGCGGAAAGGATGTGGACGTTACTTTTCGGCTGTGGTCGGGGCTTGAGGGCGGCGGCGTTCCGACGGAGCAGGAGCATAGGATTGCCCGGGCAGATCTGGCGTGGCTGGATGAGAAGGCGGATGATTTTTACTACATGGCGTCTATGGTGAGACAGACGATAGAAGAGCTTGACGATTCGTGTCCGGTTCGGCATGATCTCCGAAGGGCGCTGGACAGTGCGTGCCACTGTATCGACTGGTCTTATCCGGGAAGCGAGGGTTTCTATGAGTCGGTACATCAGGCGGACGATGAGCTGAACAGAAGCATCGATTCTATGGATAAGAATTCCATGATCAATGTGTACTGCGTTGGACATACCCACATTGATGTGGCGTGGCTTTGGAGGCTTAAGCATACAAGGGAAAAGTGCTCCCGGTCGTTTTCAACGGTATTCCGTCTGATGGAAATGTATCCGGAATATATTTTCCTGCAGACCCAGCCCCAGCTTGATGAATATATGAAAGAAGAGTTTCCGGATATCTATGAAAATATCAGGAAAAGAGTAAAGGAAGGACGCTGGGAGGCCGACGGCGGCATGTGGGTGGAAGCCGACTGCAACCTGACAAGCGGGGAATCCCTTACCAGGCAGATTCTGATCGGCAGTAAATTCATAAAAGACGAGTTTGGCAAAGAAGTGGAATATCTGTGGCTTCCGGATGTGTTCGGATATTCGTGGGCGCTTCCGCAGATCTTGAAAAAAGCCGGAATCAACACGTTTATGACCACGAAGATCAGTTGGAATCAGTACAACCGTATGCCTCACGATACGTTTATGTGGAAAGGGATCGACGGAAGCGAAGTCCTGACTCATTTCATCACAACGCCGGAGCCGTGGAACGAAAGGGATTCCTGGTTCTATACTTATAACGGAAAACTGCTTCCAAGGACGGTAAAAGGCGTATGGGACTCATACAGTGAGAAGCACATGAACAAAGATCTGCTGATCTCATTCGGGTTTGGAGACGGCGGCGGCGGTGTGAACCGTGATATGCTGGAATACCGCAGAAGGATGGATAAGATTCCGGGGCTTCCGAATGTTAAGATATCCACCGCGGGAGAATATTTCCGTAAGCTGCATGAAACGGTGGAACAGACGAACCAATATGTCCATACATGGGACGGGGAGCTATATCTGGAATATCATCGGGGGACGTACACAAGCCAGGCTTATAACAAACGCATGAACCGAAGGATGGAACTGCTCTACCGCCGGGCCGAGTGGCTGACAGTGATGGAAGCTCTCCTGGCAGGAGATATAGGGAAAGCAAAGCAGGAGGAATTGACGAAAGGCTGGAAACATATCCTGACGGATCAGTTCCATGATATTATTCCGGGCTCTTCCATTCACGAGGTTTACGAGGATTCCAGAGAAGATTACGCATATATTGAAGGAATTGCCCGCAGGGTAGAACAAGAAGCCTGTGAAAATATGCTTGAGCAAAAGGGGAATACATATACGGTGTTCAACGCCTCAGGATGGGATATGGATCAGATCATCACGATTCCGGGCGGCGCCGACGGCGTTTACAGGGATGCGGACGGAAACGAACTGATCTCGCAAAAAGGGCATGGAGCGGCTTATGTTGAGGTGAGGGGCGTGCCTGCCATGGGGACGAAGACGGTTATTTTCGAGGAGTCTTTCGAGGAAATCCAGAGGGATGCGCCTAAGGCAGCGTTTACGGTCAATGGAAGGGATATTGAT
>CANODD010000223.1 GCA_947564705.1 uncultured Dorea sp.
ACGTATTCGTACACTACTCCGGATTGAACATGGAAGGTTTCAAATCTCTGGAAGAGGGTCAGGATGTAGAATACGATGTAACAGAGGGCGCAAAAGGCCCACAGGCAGTCAACGTAACAAAGATCTAAGCTACACTCTATAATCGTAATTTATGTGTACCTTTTATATATTTATGAAATGTGTTACATGATTTAGATATTTAAAAGCACTACATGAAATTGAGATTATAAAGAGACCAGATAACGTTTGTTATCTGGTCTTTTTATATCTGTCAAGCAAAGACCTCGCGGCAGCCGCCAAATGTACATGCCTGCTTGCCTGGCTCGCTGTCCGCGGGAATCATCTCCGTGCTTTACTATCAGTCAGAATTTTTCTTTTCTAATCTTAATTGAACTTTCACTCCCATAGGGTTAACCACAACGCCGTCACATTCCGGCGGCAGCAGACCGGTAAGTTTCCTCGTATCCACAACCATCGCCTGGAACTTTTTCTCCCTGTCGAATTTCTGAAACTCATGAGGATCCGTAAATAAAGGCTGGTACGCCTTTCCTCCTTCTCCTTTCAGCATCAGTACACCCTGATTCTTGCTCGTGGCGATCAGGAATTTCCCTCTGCCAAAATGCGCCAGCATCTCTTCATATAATGATTTCATCTCTTCCGTCATCTCCTGTCCGGGATTCTTGCGAATCTCCTGGACAAAATAGATAGCCGTCAGATGAAATTGCGGGTTCTCCACCAGTATCTGTCCTTTCGGAAGCTGATCCGGACTGACTCTCCGAACCAGTTCCTCCAACTGTATCGCAATCCGCATGGGCGTCCCGTCGTCGACTACAATACAGTTTACTCCCATCGGATACAAACTGGTATAGAACATCAGAAAACTTTTCTTCTCTACCTTGATAATCTGAAGAGGCGCCTTCTCTTTTAAAAATCTGTCGGCGCCTTTTCTGGCATCCTCCTCGGAATAAAACAAGAAAATCTGATCGTCATAAGTCTCGGGGTCGCATTCCACATAAGGCAAATTCGTTATTCTGCTCAAAAGGACATAGACAGCCTCCGCAGTCTTAAGCTTCTCCAAAGTCGATATCTTCCTGTTCATACTCAACTTACTCTTTCTTTCAATAATTTCTTCGTAAGTTTCTTCGCCTTTTTCTTACATTTTCCACAGCCCTTGCCAACCTTCGTGATCTTCTTAACTTCCTTGAAAGAATCCGCGCCGCTCTCTACCGCGTCCGCAATATCACCCTTGGTCACCTTCCGGCAAGAACAGATAACCTTCTTACGGTTCATGACTAAAGTACCAGGGACGGTGCAGAGTATACCCGCGCGCCCAGTTCGCTGTCCAGCATATAGAGACTCTTCGGATCATCGCCGAATAATTCAAACTTCTTCACCAGATTATCCGCGTTCGTCTCTTCCTCTCCCTGTTCCTTAACGAACCAGTCCAGGAACTGCATCGTACGGAAATCCTTCACGGAATATGCCGCGTCATAGATGTTATGTATCAGGCTTGTCACATACTGCTCGTGCTTTAATCCCTCTGCCAGTACGGCCTTGGCGCTCTCAAGAACAACCGCCGGCTTATCGATCGCCTCTAAGGCTACTTTCTCACCGTTATTCTGCAGATACTGGATGAAGAGCATCGCGTGATCTCTCTCCTCCTGTGCCTGAACCTTGTACCAGTTGCCGAATCCGTCCAATCCATTGTCATAATAATAGTTGGAAAAATCCAGATACAAATACGCGGAATAAAACTCCTTGTTTACTTGTTGATTCAATAATTCTACTACTTTTTTATCTAACATGATGTATATTGCCTCCCTTAATATCTTTCAATCTCTTATTATACACATCATCTCTGCCATTTTCAAGACCAAGATCTATTGGTTTGCACGATATGCCTCGTCGGCGCTGTATACGTCGAAGCCGCTGCCTTTCAGGATATCGGTTACCCGGGTGGGATCATCGCTCTTAAGCACCGCCGCCGCGTCATTGCCATTTGCAAACGCATACATATATTCTACATTCACTTCGCCCTCTACGATCTGGTGCATCGCCTTGCTCAGAGATCCCGTCGCATGCGGTACCCGAAGCGCCACGACATCCGTAAGCATCGCCGTTATTCCTGCCTCCTTAAGCGCTGTACGGCCCTTCTGCGGGTCGGAAACGATCATACGGAGCATTCCATAGTCCGAGGTATCCGCAAGGCTTAAAGCCACGATATTTACTTCATTTTCCGCAAGGACTTTTAATACGTCGTCAAGACGTCCTTCCCTGTTCTCTAAAAAAACCGACAATTGCTGAATTGTATTGCTTACACCCATGGTACTTTCCTCCTCTTACAGCTCTCTGTTATCAATGACACGTTTTGCCTTGCCCTCGCTTCTCTGGATCGTCTTAGGCTCGACCAGCTTCACTCTTACAGACACGCCCAGCGCCTGCTTTAACACTGCTCCGACCCGGTTCTTAAGCTCATCCAGTTTACGGATCTCATCAGAGAAATATTTTTCATCCACTTCTACCATGACAGTCAGAACGTCCAGGTTATTCTCACGGTCAACAATAAGCATATAGTGAGGTGCTACGCCGCCGCCCATAGAGAGAAGCGCTGTCTCAACCTGCGTCGGAAATACATTGACGCCGCGGATGACCTTCATATCGTCGGTACGTCCGGTGAACTTCTGAATCCTCGGCAGTGTTCTTCCGCATTCGCAGACGCCGTATTCTATACTCGTAAGATCCTTGGTCCGGTAACGGAGAAGCGGCATTCCTTCCTTCGCAAGCGTCGTAAATACAAGCTCTCCCGTCTCGCCCTCCGCACATGCAGAATGATCTGCAGGATTCAGGATCTCCGGATAGAAATAGTCCTCATATACATGCAGTCCTTTATGGTGGATACAGTCCATAGCCACACCCGGCCCCGTGATCTCGCACAGTCCATAGATATCGAAGCTGTTAATGTGCAGGATACCCTCGATTTTCTTGCGCATCTCATCCGTCCATGGCTCCGCTCCATTGATACTTGCCTTAAGCTGCAGACGGTCAACAATTCCGGCTTCCTGCGCCGCTTCTGCAAGATACAGTGCATAAGAGGGCGTACATCCGAAAGCCGTCGCTCCAAAATCTTCCATACACATCAACTGACGCTTTGTATTGCCTGCAGACATCGGAATCGCCATAGCGCCGAGCGCCTTTGCCCCGAGGTCCAGCCCCATGCCGCCGGTGAAGAGTCCATAGCCGTAACATACATGAATCCTGTCTTCCGACGTTAATCCTGCCATTGAAAGACCTCTCGCCACGCACTCGCCCCATACATCCACGTCCTTCTGTGTATAAGAGGCCAGTGTTAACTTACCGGTGGTTCCGGAAGTACCCTGCACACGGGCAATCTTCTCCTTTGGAACCGCCAGCAGACCGAAGGGATAATTGTCTCTTAAGTCTTCCTTGGTCGTGAAGGGAAGCTTGTTAATGTCTTCGATACCTTTGATATCTCCGGGCTCTACCCCCAGTTCGTCCATCTTCTTTCGGTAGAATTCTACATGTTCATATACATTCTTCACCTGCTTTACGAGACGCTCGCCCTGAAGCGCGCTCATCTCATCTCTGCTCATACACTCAATCTTAGGATCTCTGATTATTTCTTTCCAGTTTTCTATCGCTACTGCTGCCATTTTCTCATACTCCTGTTCTATTTTCATTTTTACTTTGGTTATCCATTATATCCGGGAAAACACACTTCCGATATCATAAGGATGTTCTCCTGCGCCAACCTGTAAAAATACCCTTCGCCCTCTGTTGGCGGACAAGCCTCCCTGCGGCGCTGTCACTTATCGTTAACGGGACGAAGGTTCCCAAAGTATGAGGTGCTCCAGATCCTTATTTCACTATGCAATATAACACCTCCTTTATGTATTTCCCATGCAGAGATTCCGCATATCCGAATACCTCTGCATGAATTTTCCATAAACATGATTCTATATATTCGGCACTGCTTATTTGCCAGTCGTCTGCTTTTCCTGCTGCCCGATCATCTTCTTTGGTTCAGAGATATACTATGACTCCAGACAATACCCCACGTCAAACGCTTTCTTGTTGATCTCTATCGTCTTTGGCGGAACGGTATGCTCAATCACGTCATACCACTCTTCCTTCGTAAAATCCATATGCTGTGCCGCAATTCCCAGTACAATCAGGTTAAAGACTCTTGGATTGCCAAGCTTCTTAGACTCCTCCGTAGCATTGACCGCATAGACCTTATGCTCCTTCTTTAAAGTCTCTATGATTCCCTGGGGATATTCGGCCGCGCCGATCACCACCGGAATCGGATCAATCCTCCAGTCATTCACGATCAGCGCGCCGTCTTTCTTGAGGAAATGCGCATACCTGAGCGCTTCCAGTCTTTCAAAAGCGATCAGGACATCCGCCTGCCCTTCTTCTACGATGGGCTCCGCCACCTTATCGCCGTAACGGACGAATGTCACCACGCTTCCGCCTCTCTGTGCCATGCCATGTACCTCGGAGAGCTTCACGTCATAACCTCCCGCAGTTGCAAGACCGCCCAATATTCTGCTGGTCAGAAGGGTTCCTTGTCCCCCGACCCCGACAATCATAATATTCTTCGCTGTCATTATCTGTCACCTGCCTTCACTAATTCAATCGCGCCAAATTTACACAGGTCTTTGCAAAGCCCGCATCCTGTACACATGGTATCATCGATGCAGACTGTTCCGTTCTCCCTCTTCGTCATGGCCGGACATCCCGGTTTCATACACATACCGCATTTCTTACACAGGTCTTCCTGTGCTATATACAAAGGCTTCTTCTCCTTACTGAGCAATACGCACGGCGTCTTCGTGATAATCACAGACACCTCATCCTTCGCGACTTCTTCTTTGATCACTGCCTCCAGTCTTTCCAGA
>CANODD010000224.1 GCA_947564705.1 uncultured Dorea sp.
CGGGCGGGTACCTTTTGATCGGACACTCTGAGAGTCTGAACAAATCAACGACGCCTTACGAGTATCTGAAACCCGCAACATACCGAAAAACGTAGTATTGCTTATGTAAGCTGCTTTTGAAGATCCTGAGGACTCAGAAGCGGCTTTTCAGGTATTTTTCAGGTATATTAAGTCAAAGAAAGGAATCTCAACTATGAAAATCAAAGTATTAGTCGTCGACGACTCCTCCCTGTTCCGGCAGATGATCATACAAAATCTGTCTTCCAAACCTAATATCGAAGTCGTCGGCTATGCCATCAACGCGTACGATGCCCAGCAAAAGATCCCTCAACTGAAACCTGACGTTCTTACCCTGGATGTCGAGATGCCGGGAATGAGCGGAATTGAATTCTTAAAAAAATTACTCCCGACGCACCCGATACCCGTGGTGTTGGTATCTTCCTTAAATTTAAGCGTATTCGACGCGCTTTCAGCCGGAGCCGTTGATTTCGTCCGTAAGCCGGATATGAGCGTTTCAAACTCAAAGGAAGCTTTCTACTCCTCTCTGGTCCTCAAGGTACAGGCGGCCTCAAAAGCCAAAGTCCGTGTTGCCCGGCCAAGCAGCATCTCGCCCGCACCCGCGGCAGCTTCTGCGCCCTCCGGTTTTCATGGTTCTTCTTATGCCTCCGGTGCGGCGGCCCCGCAGCGTACCCACGCCGCCAAGCCGATGCCGTTTCCGCCTCTGACACGCACGGTTCTTGATTCTACGATTATAGGACTGGGCGCGTCCACAGGAGGAACCGAGGCCACTCTGGAAGTCCTTAAGAGACTTCCGGCCAATATCCCGGGCATGGTGATCACACAGCATATGCCGGAGGGCTTTACCGCTATGTACGCCGAACGTCTGAACCGTATCTGCGCCATGGAAGTAAGGGAAGCCAAGAACGGCGATGTCATCCGCCCCGGCCTCGCGCTGATCGCCCCCGGCGCCAAGCAGATGGAAGTCATCCGGTCCGGACAGAATTACATCGTACAATGCCGCCCCGGCGCCAAGGTAAGCGGCCACTGTCCGTCTGTAGACGTCCTGTTCCATTCCATCGCCAAGAATGTCCACATCAATAAGGTCGGCATCATCATGACCGGTATGGGAAGCGACGGTGCGGACGGTCTTCTTGCCATGCGCCAGGCAGGTGCATTTACCATCGGGCAGGACAAAGATTCCTGCGTCGTTTACGGAATGCCTATGGTTGCTTTTAACATCGGAGCGGTCTGCACGCAGTCTTCCTGTGAAAACATCGCCTCCGTATTGCTGAACCATCTGAAGAAATAATCTCCGCCCGCGCGGAGGCTCATCCGGTATCTTATCTGCATTACAGACAGATTGCCGGACTGCCTCCGCACAGACGGAGTTTTTTTTAATTCACAAAAATGTGTCTCTTATTTAGGGTTATGATTCCCGAAGTTGTGCCGATATTCATAGTATAACAAATTAATTTACCCAGATAATAGAGGTAACAATACTATTTTGAAAAGGAGTCCAGTATGAAAATAACAACTAATAATGTGATTAATAATTTCACAGACCGGCGTATTCATACAAAGGATAATTCTGCTCCTTCTGTAATCTCTAATGACGGACATAACTTCGATGCTATTATCATAAAGTCTGACCCCAGGCAGATTGAAGAGCATACATTTGCCAAAGCAGTTGCGCAGCGATTGTCTTCCGAGGTTAAGGATACGGCGTCTATAGATAAGATTCAAAGCCTGCAGGATCAGGTGTCTGCGAACGCATACCATGTCGACGCACACGCCGTAGCTGCCAGAATGCTTCTTCTATAGGAGGATATACCGGATGAATGATTTCTTAGATTACAGTAAGATAATCGAAGAGTTTATCGCTCTTTTCGATCATCTGATTCCTATAGAGCAGGAGAAACTAGACGCCGCTGTTAAGAATCAGGTTACGTTTATTGAGGACTGCATGCACAAAGAACAGGCTGCAGTTCTCCAATTGCGCGGATTAGAACAGAAGCGCGAAGCAGAGCAGAAGCGTCTTGGCATGGAAGGATACTCGTTTCGTCAGATACTGGAGCATGCGCCGGAAGAGGCTGTTGTACTTCTAAGCCCTCTGTTCGATCAGCTTGCCGAAAGGGTACGCTCATTCCGCTCTGTAAGTGACAGCGCGAGGGATATCATCGAAGTAAATCTTCATGTAATACAATCAGCTCTTGCCGCGGAAAATTCCGGCGGAAATACCTATTCTGCTTCCGGCAGAAAGGAAGACAACACAAATAAGAAGAACCACTTTACAAGTCGTTCTGTTTAATAGATCAGGAGGAGGAGTTCTATGATACGATCTACATTTGCCGGCTTTACAACCGCCCAGCTTGGCATGGCTGCCAGCCAGCGCGCACTTGATGTTGCCGGTCAGAATATTGCTAATATTAATACTATCGGTTATACCAAGCAGCGGCTTGACGTTGCCAGCCTGAATCTTCAAAAGGGAGATATGTACAATTCCAAATCCAACATCAAAGTTGGATTCGGCGCCGAGATGACTGCGATTTCTCAGCTTCGCGACCCGTTTTTGGATGCTCAGTACCGCTCGCAGATCAGCAGACTTGGAACTTCCGACGCCCATGCCGCAGGATTCGAAAGGCTGACCCCTATATTTGACGAAGCTGTCATGGACGGTGTCCGCGAGGCTTTCATTTCCCTTACCAGCTCATTGAGCACTCTTTCTACTCAGGTTGGTAACCAGGAAAACGACGCATTAGTACGTTCCAAGATGCAGACGATCCTGAATCTCTTTCATGACAATGCCGTACGCCTTCAGGATGTACGCGACGATATACAAACAGGCTTCGATACAACAGATCTCGGCGATCTGAATCAGATCCTTGAGAATATCGCCGAACTGAATATCAACATTAAAAACAGCCAGATTCTTGGTAATCCTGCACTTGAGCTGAAGGATCAGCGCAACAATCTGTTGGATGAACTGGGAAGTTACCTTCCTATTTCCGTAAAATATAAAGACAAAAATATTGGCCCGGGACAGACCGTAGAAATCCTGGATGTTTATTTCACTGACACAAACGGCGAAAAACATACATTGATTTCAGACGGACGTTTTTCGGAGTTCGACGCGGATATATCCGGAATTCCGGTTACCCTGTCCCTCATGGATGCAGACGGTAATACGGTGGACGTTACGGATACTATTGGCTCCGGTACTTTAAAAGGTACATTAGATCTGCTGAACAAATCCGGCGATTTCGACGGGACGGATTTCAAAGGAATCGGATATTATGAGAAAGCTCTGAATTCTCTGGTGGATACTTTTGCGAATCAATTCAATGAGTTGAATAAGGTAAAAAACCCGGACGGAACTGCCGGACCCGATAATCCTTTATTTGTAACTACAGACGGCAAGACCGGTCCAAATGAATTCACTGCATTAAACATCAAGATTGCCGACGATTGGGCCAACGGTACTTACGGGATCACCGCTTCAAATAATTATGTAGTTATCGATAAGGATAAGGGAACTACCGCCAATGAGAATATTCTGAATATGGTTAAATTATTGGAATCCAAAACGGTTGAATTTTCTGTTCCGGTGCAAAACAGCGATGGCACTACCAGAAACGTCAAGTTCTATACCGGAAACTTCCATGACTGTTTTGCCAACATGGAAGCAACGTTGGGTATTGATTACAAGGCAACGAATACCATGCTGCAGAACCAGATCTCCGTATTGAATGAGACGTCCAACAACAGGGATGCGGTTTCCGGCGTACAGTTAGATGAAGAAGGTATGGATCTGTTGCATTATAATCAATCTTATTCGGCAGCCGCAAGATTCATGACGACTCTGGACGAAGCCCTTGATAAACTGATCAACGGTACAGGCGTAGTCGGAAGGTAACAGGAGGGATAGTATGAGAATAACGACAAATGCAATTTTAAGAAATTATAAATCGAACCTCGGAACTTCTCTGTCCAACCTGGACATGGCAAGAACCAGGGTTATGACACAGAGAAAGTTTAACTCTACCGCAGAAGACCCGTCCAGCGCATTGCGCGCCGCCGTTCTTCAGCGGAAATATGCCAGAAATGAAGATTATCGCTCTCTGGTGCAGGACGTCCAGTCCTTCCAGGATTCACAGGAAGATGCAGCGATGCAGATCAATAATCTTGCCAAGACTCTGAGCAAGCAGTATGGTCTGGAAGCCCTGAACGGTACCAATGGTTCCAGAGAGACCAGAGAGACTTATGCCGCCGCATGGCGGGGCGCCCAGGAGAGCATGGTATTGAGTCTGAATGCAAGCTACGAAGGCAAGTATGTATTCGCCGGAAGCGACGGACTCGAAGCGCCGTTTAAACTTACGAAGGATGCAAATGGAAAGCAAATCCTGCTTTACCGAAATGTTGATGTAACTACCGGGGATGTCTATACGTCTGACGGTACATTGGATCCCAATGTTGCTCAGACCGACCAAGACGCCCTTAACGCAACTCCTCCTGTCGATAGAAAAGCGGAACGGCTAAAACAATTATCAGAAGATACTTTGTTTGTTGATTTGGGCTTTGGATTAAGTATTGACGATACAAAAGGCATTGATGAATCCAGCGTATTCAACACAAGCCTTCCCGGTATTAACGTAGTCGGCTTCGGTGTCAACGATGAAACCGGCAATCCAAACAATATGATCATCCTGATGGGACAGATTGCAGATAAGCTGAATGAGCCTGAATTCGATTATGAAGGATACCGCGAATTATTAGGAGAATTTGACGAGGGACGGGACCAGGTTCTGGAACAGGTTACT
>CANODD010000225.1 GCA_947564705.1 uncultured Dorea sp.
CGGAGACGAATTCTGCAATACACAGTTCGGGAATAATAACGCCTATTGCCAGGACAATATCATCTCCTGGCTGGATTGGACTCTTTTAGAAAAAAATCGGGATATGTTTGAATTCTTCAAATATATGATCCGATTCCGTAAAGAACACCGTCTGCTGCGTACGAATATCAGCGACGGCGCATCTGGCTTCCCGGACGTCAGTTTTCACGGAGTCAACCCCTGGCAGGATAAGTTCGCTGATTACGAACACTATGTAGGAGTTATGTTTGCCGGGCAGGCAGAGAAATTCGGTCCCCAGGTCATCTACATTGCCTCCAACGCTTATTGGGAGGATGTTGACGTCACCCTTCCTGCACTTCCTGTCTCTATGTGCTGGGAAGTTGCCGTGGACACATGGGAAAGCGAACAGCATACTTATCTGTTTGAAGAGGATAAACTCACGGTTCATCCCAGAAGTATCATTGTCCTGATTGGAAAATAATCCACAAAAAAGGACCATCGGAAACTCTTTATCTTCCGATAGTCCTTTTTCTTTGTGTCATCCGGCTCTTATTCGCCAAGCCCGCCTTCAACTGCGGCAACCATCTCTTTTAACGCTTCTTCCTCATCTTCTCCGTCACAGACCAGTTCAATCTCATCTCCTTTTTTAATACATGCTCCAAGAACACTCAGAACACTCTTCGCATTCGCAATCGTATTGTCATATTCGAATGCTACTTTACATTTGAAATTGCTGGCCGTATTGCAGAAAATACCTGCCGGTCTCAGATGCAGCCCGGTCGGATTTGTAATCATAACTTTTTGTCTAACCATATTCTCCTCCGTTCTTTTTTCATACTTCTGAAACAAGTGCCCTATTGTTCTTGATCCTCATACTCTTCTTGTTCTTCTTCCTTTTCATCAAGTATAACCTCGATCTCCACATCGCTTACCATCCGGCATCCTTCCGGCAAATCGACCGATACCGGCACGATATAAGTTCCCGGAATCGAATAATTCTTCAGATCTATACTTACCTTCTTTGCCGTTGAGAATACCTTCAATTTCTCTGCCGGACCTCTGACCTGTATCTCGAAATCAACCGCGCCGTAACTAAGCTGTAAATTCTCCGAAAGATTTTTTACCGTTATAGAACTGGTCGATACCTCATAATTCTTTACTCCAGGCTGTTCAATCTGGATCGATACAATTACATTATCCGCATTCTCATCCACCAACATAACATTTTCCGGAAGATGGGGAGATACCTCGATCATTTTCTCTGTTCGCTCCGTCAATCCGGATAACTCAAGCTCATCCGCAGGAATCCAAATCTCATCTAATTCCGCCAGCGTTTCTTCGTCTCCCGCAACACTAATTTCTTTTGGCTCGACGCTAATCGTACTGACTTTATAACCCTCTGCCGCTGATATCTTAGACGTACTTAGTTTAACAGGCACTTTCTTAATTTGATACAGTGTAACTTTCACACTGATTCCTTCTTTACCCAAATTATTTGCCAGTATAGTCTGATCAATGACATTATTATTCGCATCATACAAAATTAATCTTGCTTCTATCTCCGCATCTTCGGAAAGTCCGGATACATCTGCTTCTGCCACAACTCTGCTAATACTGTTAATCACAGATTTCGGCCCTCGGAAAGTAACTTTCTCCGGATCTGCTTTCAGTTCACTAAGCACATACCCCTCCCGAACCGTTCCTAATGTAGTCGGCGTTATCGGGAAATTATTTCTGGCCTCATCTTCTATCTTAACCTGAAGATTACCTGGCGTCGTATACGCTTTTTCATACCGATATTTTTGAATAGATACTTCTATAGGAATCTGAGTCCCCAAACTCAACTCTTTCATGTCTGCAACCGCCGTGATATCCTCCGCCTTAATCTTCTCCATCACGGAACGCCTCGCACTGACCGTTACACTGACTTCCTGCGTATCGTCAACAATCTGATATGTTCTATTTGTCGTCGTTACAATCTCTTCATTAATAACGCTTACCGGAATTCCGGCATATGTCTTTTCAATCACCGGATCATCGATATTAACCACGATCAGCCACATAAAAACCGCAATAAAGAAAGCTAATACCTTAAGACCCAGATTACCTGTCAGCCTTTTTCTCATTCTTACGCCTTCCTTTCCATAATGCAGCTAACCCACTCATCTCTACCCGACGCTCTTGTATACTCTGAAGCCTTTCTCTAAGTTGCTGTTCATTAATATTCCGCTGAAGATATCCCCCCTGTGCGACAGAAACCGCGCCTGTCTCTTCGGACACCACAATAATCAGCGCATCACTCACTTCACTCATACCAAGAGCCGCACGATGCCTGGTCCCCAATGCTTTACTTATTCTCATATTATCCGACAAAGGAAGATAACATGTTGCCGATACAATCCTGTCTCCACGCACAATAATCGCTCCGTCATGCAAAGGAGTATTATGCTCGAAAATATTAATCAGAACCTGGCTGGATACCAGACAATCCATCTGAATCCCGGTACTCTCATATTCTGTAAGACGGATTGCCTGTTCTACGACAATCAGCGCTCCCGTCTTTACTCTTCCCATTGCATAGGCAGCTTCAATCATACTCTCTCTTGTCTCCTCACAGAAGCGAGATCTCTCTCTTCCTGATTCGAAAGGCACCATAGAAGTAAGGAATTGCTTCTCGCCCAATTTCTCCAACGCCCTGCGCAGTTCCGGCTGGAATACCACAATTGCCACCGTCGCCATAACCGTAACAGAATTTCTTGCAATGTACAAAATCGTATGCATCTTAAACACAGCGGCTATCAGAATGAATACAGCCAGCACGATAATTCCCTTCAAAAGCATCCATGCTTTTGTATTCTTAATCCA
Source organism: uncultured Dorea sp. (assembly GCA_947564705.1). Classification (GTDB taxonomy): domain Bacteria; phylum Bacillota; class Clostridia; order Lachnospirales; family Lachnospiraceae; genus Sporofaciens. The sequence continues at coordinate 2,866 of CANODD010000225.1, forward strand.
GATCATAACCTGGTAGATCAAAAAGGTAAGAATCAATACTTCTATAATATCTGTCAAAGTGACCACAGGAAAATACCAGTCCGGAATATATTTTTCTATATGTCTGCTGATCTGCTGCTCCATCCTTTCACCTCCTTTTTCTGATTTTACATACGCCAGTGTACCGTCTGCATTATATCTGATCTGACCTGACTATATCGCCTGCATCGCCATCTGCCGCGTTATGCCGTCCAACGATGATTTAAATAAAATGGAGACAGACACTAATCTCTTAGATTCAAATCCTTCCTCAAGCTCTGTGTAAGAAGCATCTTATCTACCTCTTTCATGTCATGCTTCTTGACAGACTGACCTCTCCTTGGCACTGGCCTTCTATTATTTGCGGAAGATCTGCCCGACGAAGCGCCAGACTTTTTCCTAACCGCATCTGCATCCATAATCTCCGTCTCCTGTCTGGCATTAATGCGCTTAACCGTTTTTTCCGGCTTCGCAACAGACACCTTAGGAATTGCTTTCACATAATAATAATATTCATCGTCCTCAAATTGCAATCTCTCTCCCCTGGAATAATCCACCGAGAAAAAGAACATCTCCAATATCAATCCTGCCAAAAGACTTACAATACTTCCGCCAATAAGCGCTCCATAAGAGGTATGTACCCCCAACGCGATATCTCCGGCAACGATCACTACAACATTGACAACTATCCCAACCAGAACAGCTATCTTCCAGGCATGATCCACGGAAGCCCGCCGAAGTGTAAACACGATAAAAAAACAGATCACAAAAGCTATAATCATGACCCATAGCTCTTTATTCTGGAATACCTTGCTTACATAATCCGTTGACTGTGACAACATACTCTTAATATCGGCTCCCTCTATACTTGCAGCCGCTTTCTTCACATAATCCATCATGTAGCATACTATCACGCCGCATATAACAGCCACAAGACTTCCGGGCGACGCCATCAAACCGCACGCCACCGGAATCACATACGGTATTTTCAAAAAATACGCAATGGGTGTCAATAATACGACCACCGCCATCTTCGGAGCAAGCCTCAGATAGAATATATACATGATTAAGAACAGCGCCGTCGTCATCACAAAGATCCCCAAAGAAACAGAATACATATGAAGAAGGATCAACACCGTCGCCATTACTACAGTCATTGGCAAAGGGAGAAACGTACAGACAACCGCAAGTCCAAACGACACTACCGGCGTAGCCATTGCTTTCATAAAGCCTACATGATTATTAATAACTATAAATGTGGTCAACGCCAAAACAAACTGTAAAAGCTTATCACATATCTTTGAATTCCTGCCATATAATTCTTCTACCCGTTCACGAAGTACATATATACTATCCATCTATCTGTTCTCCTTTTCATACATCCTCAACAGTCTTGTCAGATTATGATTATACTTCTTCACTCTCTGTCTCGCATCTCTATGCTTCTCATCATAAATATGATTCGTAATAATCGCATATACAATAACTAAAGAAATATAGCCTAAAAGAACCATCCCTCCTAACATCATAATCAATCCATTGGACAGATTTTCCAAAAGATCTTCTAATACTATCAATATTATAATCCCTATCACACACAAATATCCGACCGTAACCCACAGAACAGAGCATATGGTATGCAGGCTGGTATAATCCTTACGGTAAAATTCACTGACCTTAAAATCCTTCTTGCCGTCTGTCTGCTCATAAAAAGCAAGACGAGTCATAAGTTCTATTTTTCTCTGATCTAACATAACTCACCTCAAAATGTCATAATCCGTATTCAAACATCATTTTTAGTATAACAAATATTAATATCCTTGTCCAATACTTATGGTTAAAAAATAGACTTTTTCGACGCCTTTCTTCT
>CANODD010000226.1 GCA_947564705.1 uncultured Dorea sp.
CAGGGGATACTTCATTCCCTCATAGATTGCCAGAAGCTGGTCCATATTAATCCTGTGATCCAGAAGGGCGATAGGGTAATTCTTCTTACGAACCGGACGGCTCACCATCTCCCCGAAGAATGCCCTGACCGGATATGTCGTCTCTCCCTGCTGATACATCCTGGTAACCGCTTCATACTCCTTCCGAAGATCCACGAGCACATCTCTTCCCAGGGCTATCACATAGGGCAGGTCGTCCACCTTATATGCCCTTTTATTTCCCCGGATAATCCTGTCTTTGATTAATTCCAGATGCCTCTCTACATCATCAAGCAATGCATAGTCGTCCGCATCCAGGAACTTTCGGACACTCTGCTTCACTCCTCCAATCGTATATTCTGTACATATGCTTATGTCTTCCGCTTCCCTAAGTACGCGTCCTCTGACATCAAGCCACAGTTTCCGATATGCCAGAACATATAATCCCTTCGGCGTATGGATGCTCAGGACATTCATGCAGATATCCTTCATCCTCAGCCGGCTGCCCGGAGAAGAACTTCCTCGCTGGAAATCCCTCACAATCTCCCGGAACTGTTCTTCCGTCAGCGCATACTCTCCGTTCTGGAAACGATCTCCGTCCAGTTTCCTTATCAGCGCGTATTCGCACTGATAAGGAACCACATCTGCTTTATTACACTCTTCCAGATAGTTCAGAATCTTTAGATTCACTACATTCGTAAATATACTCTGGTATTTATAGGGGTGCAGCTTCAGATCTTCGATCAGTTTTTCATTGGTCTGACAGTATGATCCTTCTATTATCCTTGCCTCCGTGATGCTGTCCAGATATATGGTCAGCTCCATCACTGTCATCAGCTCCAGATGAAGCCCTTCTACCCTCAAAGTCCGCCGCTGCACATTGATATCCTTGATCGCGATCCAGTATCTGGTCTGCTCGCCGTTCTGATTGTTATACTCTATACTCAGCCATTTTCCCTCGTGAACCGCCCGGAAAATGTCCCTGCAAATACTCGTTTGCAACGCTTTCGTCCTCGCTTACCCACTTCGTTATTCTCTAATCTTCATTCTACACGAATATAGAGAAATTAGCCACACTTTCTGCATGAATATGGAGAAATCAGCCATACTTTCTGCATGAATATAGAGAAATCAGCCATACCTCCTACATAAATATAGAAAAATCAGCTAATTTGCCTGTCTCTTCTTCTGGTAGCAGTCAAAACCTACCGCGAGTACCAGTACGATACCCAATACAATGTTCTGGATCCAACTGTTCAGATTAATCAATACCATACCGTTATTCAGCGCACTGATGATAAATGTTCCCGCTATAACTCCGGACATCCTTCCTGAACCTCCGGCTACAGACACGCCGCCTAATACGACACAGGTGATCACCTTGAACTCATATCCAAGCCCGGCATTCCCCATACCGGAGTTAACGCGTGATAACAGCACCAGACCCGCCAGACCTGCGAAGAATCCGGATAACGCGAACACCAGATACTTTACTCTTCCCGTACGGATACCTGAGAGCCTTGCAGCCTCGATATTACCGCCTACCGCATAAAAGTAACGTCCGAAATAAGTCTTATTTAAGATAAACGCCCCAAGCGCGAAGCAAAGAATCATGATAATGACCGGAACCGGCACAGGGCCGATCTTACCCTGTCCAAACACTTTAAACGCCTCTGTAAATCCGTTGATAGGCTGGCCGTCGCAGATGATCAGCGCTATACCGGAAAATGCGGTCTGCGTGGCAAACGTCGCGATCAGCGCCGGGATTCCGATGGTGGATACCATAAAACCATTCAGAAGACCGATCAGTGTAGACGCCGCAAGCGTGATGATGATTGCCGCCGCCATAGGCACGCCCATATTGACCATCAGATAAGAACACAATACGTTCACGAATGTGATCACAGACCCCGTCGACAAATCAATATCCCCCAGCAGGATAACGAATGTCATACCTACGGAGGCGATCCCCCATACAGCCACCTGACGAAGCATGATCAATAAGTTGGTCGCTGTAATGAATCTTGGATTCGCAATCGTAAATCCGATACAAAGCACGATAAATACTACCCATATTCCCTGGCTCCTGATTATATTTCCTATTTTATTCTCCTTCATTGGTCACCCTCCTATTCTTTGGACGCTGCAGACGCATACGTCATGATCGTCTCCTGGCTGAACTCTTCCTTTTGAAGCTCGCCGGTCATATTTCCCTCAGCCAACACAAGAATTCTGTCTGACATGCCCATCAGCTCCTCCATCTCAGAGGAGATCATCAGGACAGACTTTCCTTCCTTTTCCACCAGATCGTTCATCAACTTATATATCTCGTATTTCGCACCGATGTCAATCCCCCTGGTAGGCTCGTCAAAGATGATCAGCTCTGAATCCGCCGCCATCCATCTGCCGAGGATAACTTTCTGCTGGTTACCGCCGCTTAAGTTCTTGATAAGCTGGTTCAGGTTCGGCGTCTTGATCACCATGTTCTTACGATATTTCTCCGCAGTTTCCTGCTCATTCTTCTCATCTATCACACTCATGTGTGAATTTCTCTCATAGATCGGCATATTGATATTATTTTTTATAGATACTCCAAGCATGGCGCCATGGCGTTTCCTGTCCTCCGGCACCAGGGCAATTCCCAGGTCGATCGCTTCCCTCGGACTCTTCGGGTCGATCTCTTTGCCCTTATAGATCATCTGCCCGGACTTCTTCGGCACAGACCCGAAGATCATCTCCGCCAGCTCCGTGCGCCCTGCGCCTACCAGCCCTCCAAGTCCCAGGATCTCTCCCTTATAAAGCTTCAGGCTGATATTCTTATCGCCGTTTCCGGTCACGTCTTTGAGTTCAAGGATAACTTCGTTCTTGTCAATACAGTCTCCTCTCGGCGGATAAGTCTCCGTCAGCTCACGACCCACCATAAGCTGAATCAATTCCTCTACCTGGCTCTCTTTCGTAATCAAGGTCTTCACATATTCGCCGTCGCGGATAACCACAATGCGGTCTGACAATCGGTATATCTCCTCCAGCCTGTGAGAAATATAGATAATAGAGACTCCCTTCTTCCGCAATAACTCCACCACTTCGAACATGCTCTCTACCTCTGCGCTGGTCAGAGGCGCGGACGGCTCGTCCATGATCAGTATCTTCGCACTCTGCTGGATCGCCTTGGCGATCTCCACCATCTGCTGGTAACCTACCGTCAAATCCTTCATCATCGCCTTCGGGTCGATCTTAATATGTAATTGGTCAAACGCTTTCGCCGCCGCTTCCTCCATCGCCTTCTTATCCACGATGATTCCCTTCCGGATCGGGCGTCCCAGGAACAGATTCTCTGCAGCCGACAGTTCCTTTACATTATTAAATTCCTGATAAATAATCGCGATTCCGTTCTCCGCCGCAAGCTGGGGCGTCATACTGGAAAATTCTTTTCCGTTTACAATGATCTTACCGGAAGTCGGGATTACTGCCCCTGAACAACATTTGATTAACGTAGATTTACCGGCGCCATTTTCTCCGATCAGCGCGAGGATCTCCCCCGGCTTTAATTCCAGCGTTACATCCTTAAGCGCAACGACGCCCGGGTATTCTTTTCTTATATGCTGTAACTGTAATACATACTCTTCACTCATAACCTACATTCCTTTCTGGATCTCTTCGACATTATCCAGTGTGATCGGCGCAATCTCACGGTATACATTCCGGTCTGACGTGAAATCTTCACCGGACAAAATCCTTTCAAACATCTTTGCACAGGCCTTCGCCGTGTCTTCGTTGGAACCTTCAAAACCTACGATTGCCCTGACCGCCTCGTTTCCTGCCTCCAGGGAATCCAACTGCTGCTGCGTTACGTCCGTTGTAATCACACCGTAATTGTCCGGAATATTCCCTTTGCCGAACTCTGCAAGGAGCGCTTCGTTAGAACCGATCATAGCCCCCGCGCAGACGCCTACGAATACATTGGCATCCGGGTGGGCAGACATAACCGTCTCCACATTCGTCTGTGCTTCCGGCGCTTCCAGCCCGTCCACCTCGGCGATAATCTCATAATTATCCTCACAGCTTTCTTCAAGCCCTTCCTTGATTCCGTCGGCCCTCTCTAACAGAACCTTCGTAGACGGATAACCGATTACCGTCACCTGCGCTTTCTCATCCTCCGTGTAATGCCCGTTGATGAATTCCGCTGCCGTCTTCCCGATCTCTCTTCCAAGATCCGTGTTGTCAAGAACCCAGTTGGCCGTCGTATTCTCCATCGGATCGTCCCAGCACATTACCTTGATACCCGCCTCCATAGCTTCGCCGCAGATTCCTTCCAGAGACTCTGCATCCGCCGGATGAACCATGATCAGGTCGCATCCTGAGATGATGAAGTTCTCAACCTGACCTACCTGCGTCCCGGCATTGTTCTCACAGCCGACGATCGTATAATCCCAGCCCTTTGCCTCCATCTGCTCCTCAAGCTTTCCCATAACTCCCGCCCAGTAAGCATTGGACAGCGACTGGATTGAGATGCCTACCTTAACAGTACCATCGCCGCGCGTATCCGCGCATCCTGTCAGTATGAGACCGGTTACCGACAAGACAAGAACTGCTGCCAGAATCCTTTTCTTCATACCTCTTCCTCCTTTTTTTGATATAATATATTTTTATATAGCTTCGCTATGAGCTATTTTATATACTTTATTAAATCTTTTATTTAAGTCTTTTTTAAATTGGTTAAATAATAACA
>CANODD010000227.1 GCA_947564705.1 uncultured Dorea sp.
ACCACCGAGATCTACACTCTTTCCCTACACGACGCTCTTCCGATCTGAAGAATCTATGAACGGAATCGAACTGGCCAGGGAGCTGCGTAAGATACAGGAAGAAGCAGTTATTTGTTTCATTTCCTCCAGCAGCGACTTCTACAGAGAGGCGTATGATCTTTACGCGGTTCAGTATCTGCTGAAGCCTGTAGGGGAGGCGGATGTAAGAAAGCTGCTGGATAAAGTATCGAAGAGTCTGCAGAAGAAAAGAGAACCAAAGCTTTCTTTCCGGTCTCGGGGACAGACAGGAAGTATTCCATACGGAAAGATCCGATATATCAGCAGCAGAGAACACACGATCTCGATATCCACCACGGACGGGACAGTGTGGGAATATAAAGGAAGGCTGAGTGAGTTGGCGGCGCGGGTATGCGGGGATACGTTTATGCGCTGTCATCAGAGTTTTATCGTCAATATGTACCATGTCGAGAATCTGAACGGTACCGGTCTTATGGTTGCGGGGGAGTGGGTCCCGGTGTCCAGGCGGTATTATGCCGGAGTGAAAAAGCGGTATCTGGAGATATTATTCGAGGAGGTAGACTGAAAGATGACAATACTTCGTGATATATCAATATACTGGGCCATGTTCCATGTGATCTTTCTTTTTATTCTGCTGTTCCGGTCACGGCTTAACAGAAGGAAGACTTTGTTGGTAGCAGGAAGCGGAATGGGTATATTGATGTTCTTGAATGGGGTCGGATTGATGCTGTTCGGCATTGATATGCTGTCAAAGGTATTCTTATTTACGTGTTCTATTCCTAGTTTTATTCTTTTTTATGTAATGAGTGCAGACCGAAGGTTCAAGTTCCTGTTGTCATTCTGCCTGGCAGATACGATCTGCCTGTGGCTTATGGCGGTTACGACTCTGCTGGATTTCTATCTGGGAGGCGGACGGTATGTGCTGATGTTCATAAGCAGGCTGATTTTCTATCCGGTGGCGGAATATTTGGTATGGAGATATCTGAGAAAACCCTATATGGAATTGCAGGACGGGGTGGAAAAAGGCTGGGGCATCTTTGCAGGGATGACGATGCTGTATTATATTCTGCTGGTGGTAGTGGTACAATTTCCGACTAATATTGTCAACCGCCCGGAGGATACGTTCTTGTGCGTGCTGGTGCTTCTCCTGATGGTGTTTAATTACGCTACGATATTTGCGTCGCTTTACTGGCAGCTCTTATTCTATCGGAGACAGCAGGGAGAGAGAATCTTGAAGGAACAAAAGAACATGCTGGAAGCGCAGCTTGAGAATCAGCGGTATATCCGAAGGATGAAGCATGATATGAAAGGGCATGTGATTACGCTTTCCGGCCTGCTTAGCGCGGGGCAGACCAAGGAGGCGCTGACATACTTAAAAGGCGTGGAAACGGAGATGGACCCTTTATCGGGACAATTTTGTGTCAATCCATATCTGAATGCCGTGTTTGTCCAGTACAGCGGGAAATTGAAGGAACTTGGGGCAAGGTATCATATGGACTTACAGATCGGAGAAGAGGAGCTTCCTTATATGGAGCTGTGTCAGATCTTGTCCAATGGGCTGGAGAATGTGTGCGACGCCCTGGAAGGGCTTGACATGGAGAAGAGGGAAATGTCGGTTCAGATGAAGTATAACAGAAATTATCTTCTGATACGCATCAGGAACCGCTGCCGGGACGATCTGTATGTAGAGAGAGGAACGCTTGCCCCTACGGAGAAGGGGGGAAACGACCATGGCTTCGGGCTTGTCACAATCCAGGAAACAGCAGAGCGGCTTGGAGGAGATATGTGCTGTTATACAGAAAACGGAGGATTCGTACTGGATGTGATGGTATCGGTTAATTAAGGATGGTGAGGGAGAATGCGGCAGGCGGTGTTTGCTTATATCAAAAAGAAATATAAAGTATTCCCGGAATATCCTTTGAAAAAATATAAAGGAAACGCGGTTTTCCGTCATGAGGATAACAGAAAATGGTTCGCGCTTGTGATGAAAGTGCAGAGAAGTAAACTGGGGCTCTCCGGAACGGAATATGTGGATGTGGTGAATCTTAAATTAGATGATACGATATTTCTTGATATATTAATGAAGGATACGGGAATTATCCCTGCTTACCATATGAATAAGCAGCATTGGATTACGGTTATTCTTGACGGTACGGTGAAGAAAGAGAGAGTCTTTGAACTGATTGGCATGAGTTTTATGGCAACGGCTTCTGCAGAAGAGAAAGAGAAGATCCGGCCGCCGAAAGAATGGATTATTCCGGCGAGCCCTAAATCCTATGATATTGAACATGTCTTTGACGAGGAGGATGAGATAGAGTGGAAACAGGACAGCGGTATCAGAGCAGGAGATACGGTTTTTATGTATGCGGCGGCTCCGGTATCGGCAATTCTTTATAAATGTAAGGTGACGGAAACGGATATTCCGTATGCGTATGAGGATGAGTATCTTACGATTACAGCGCTGATGAAGATAAAGTTTCAAAAAAGATACAGGTCTGCCCGATTTACATCCGGCGTGCTGCGGGAGGAGTATGGGATCTATACCGTCAGAGCGCCGAGAGGAATCCCCGGCAGCCTTAGCGCGGCTCTTAGGAGATAGCAAGGGTTCTCTTGAAAATTTCTTATTGCATAATCAGATAATATAGATATATAATAGGGAATGAATTTCCGGTTATATGGAATGATAGAAGATAAGAAATAAGAGAACGGAGGAAAAGCGATGAATCTGATTCATGATGTGATGGATTATATTAAGAGCTGCGACGAGGAGATAGGAGACGCCTTGTATCTGGAGTTAAACCGGCAAAGACGGAATCTGGAGCTGATTGCGTCTGAGAATATTGTAAGCCCGGCGGTTATGCTGGCCATGGGGACGGCGCCGACGAATAAGTACGCGGAAGGGTATCCGGCAAAGCGTTATTACGGCGGTTGTGAACATGTGGATTTGCTGGAGGATCTGGCGATCGAGCGTGTGAAGAAGCTGTTTGGCTGTGATCATGCGTGCGTACAGCCGCATTCCGGGGCAAATGCGAATAATGCCGTCTATCAGGCATTTCTGCAGCCGGGGGACACGGTGATGGGAATGAATCTGGCGCACGGCGGTCATCTGACCCACGGATCTCCGGTTAATATGTCGGGTATCTTGTATCATTTTGTTCCGTATAATGTCAATGACGACGGGTACTTGGATTATGACGAGATTCGGAAGACCGCGAGGGAATGCAGGCCGAAAATGATCGTTGCCGGAGCGTCGGCTTATCCAAGAGAGATCCGGTTTGATCTTTTCGCAGATATCGCGAAGGAAGTAGGAGCGTATTTATTCGTGGATATGGCGCATATTGCGGGGCTGGTGGCGGCAGGACTGCATCAGAGCCCGGTTCCTTATGCGGATGTCGTAACGAGTACGACACATAAAACCCTGCGGGGACCGAGGGGCGGAATTATCCTGTGTAAGGAAGAGCATGCGAAAGCCATCAATAAGGCAATATTCCCGGGAACACAGGGGGGACCGCTTATGCACATCATTGCGGCAAAGGCAGTCTGCTTCGGTGAGGCGCTGAAGCCGGAATTTAAGACTTATCAGGAGCAGGTCGTTAAGAATGCCAGGACGTTGGCAGAAGCCATGACAGAAGAAGGATTCAACCTTGTGAGCGGCGGCACGGATAATCATCTGATGCTGGTTGATCTGCAGAATATGGGTATTACCGGAAAAGAGCTGCAGAACCGTCTGGACGAAGTCTATATTACGGTCAATAAGAATGCGGTTCCGAATGATCCGGCAAGTCCTTTTGTGACCAGCGGTATACGGATCGGAACGCCGGCAGTCACAACCAGAGGATTGAAAGAAGAGGATATGAAGACGATAGCAAGGCTGATCAAGTTGACCGTGACAGATTATGAAGCGAAAGCGGACGAGATCCGCAGTGAAGTGAATCAGATCTGCGCGAGATATCCCATCTATGCGTAGGACAAAGGGCTTTTAAATGGATGCTTGAACAGCATGCGCCCGGGTAAACCGAAAGTGGAGAAAACCTCCTTCTATGGCAAATTTAACAATTTGCCGCAGAAGGAGGTTTTTGGATTTTTAGAATATAGGAATCAGTTATTCCAAGGGATGGTAGATCTTATCACGGATCTCCTGCATCTGGTAATCTAACTGTTCGATGGAGTCGGCGCAGCCTTTGAGCTGCCTGACGATCTCGTCGGTATCTTTTACATCCCGTTTATATTTGAGCTTATGTTCCAGACTTGCCCAGAAATCCATAGCGATTGTACGGAATTGAACTTCCACCTTCATATACTTCTTTCCGGTGGACAGGAAGACCGGGACGTTCAGAATCAGATGAAGGCTTCGGTAGCCGTTGGGTTTTGGATTCTTTATATAGTCTTTTTTCCGGAGCAGTACGATATCGTCCTGCTGGCAGAATAATTCTGCCAGACGATAGATGTCGTCGGGAAAAGAGCAGATGACGCGCACGCCCGCCACATCTGCAAGATTTTCCCTTATGCTGTCCACGGTAACGGGAAAGCCTTTCCGCTCCAGTTTCTCAAAGATGCTCTGCGGTGATTTTAACCTGCTTTTGATCGACTCAAAAGGATTTCGGTTATATTCCTGAGAGAATTCTTCGTTTAGTACTTTGAGTTTCGTTTCGACTTCCGCGATGGCGGAACGGAATTCCATCATCAATTTGTTAAAAGGTTTTGCTTCTTTTAATTTTTTGGCC
>CANODD010000228.1 GCA_947564705.1 uncultured Dorea sp.
ATATCCTCTGTTTTTATAAAATTTTAATACTTTTCTTATCCTATTTAGAACTCTTTCCAATACGGTAATCCGTCTTTAACACATGCAGTATGGCTCTTGATGCCACGTCCACAATGATAAAACCAAACGCGATCGCCAGACAAGTGGTAAAAAGCACCAGCATTTCACTTAACGCAAGATTGACGTCCTTGCTGACGCACCCGTACATCATATAATAAAGATTCGGTCCGGGTATCAGCGGAAATACGGACGCCGTGAGAAAGATCGTGGAGGGAGCCTTATTGACCCTGGACATAACGAACGCATAAGACGCCACAAATACGGACGCAACCAGTGTCGCGAGGAAATTACTCGGCCTTACCTCAAATACCGCAAGATAGATCGCCCATGTAAAGAACGCGCCGATTCCGGAATACACCACCTGCCATCCCCTGATCTTGAACCACATCGCAAATCCTATACACGCGATCGTACAGGAGATCAACTGTATCGGCATGTTATTGTTCAGGATGAACCCTTCCGAAGACATCCCGTCCAGCATCAGAATCGCAAGCGCGATCCCAAACGCGATTCCCGCCGCGCCAAGCATCGCATTCATGATATTAAGCGCGCCGGATATAAAGTCCCTCTGCAGGATCTCCCGGATACCGTTGGTAACCCCAAGTCCGCTGATCAGAAGCATGACAATTCCTATCATGATCCGGTCGGGATATATTCCGACCCCCGCCCTGGCAGATATCAGAATGACGATCTCTGATAGAAACGCCAGAATCATGTTATAGATCAGCAGATTACTCTCATGCTTTCCAAGCCACCCGCCCACGGCCACGATCATAAAAGAGACCAGAACCGCGACCAGCGCGTCTGCGAAACCGCATCCGAAGAACACCGCGAATCCGGCGCCGCCCATGATGCCGGCGAAGTATTTGACCGCAGGATGCGGCCCCTTCCTCTGCATAACTTCCATATATCTCTTATGAAACTCTTCTTCATCCGGCGTATTCGCACAGACATATCTGGATAAGTTGTTCAGATAATCCAGACGTTCAAAATCAATATCTGTCGATTCGATCTGACGGATCTGCGTGATAAATTCCCCTTCCTGCGTCTCCACCGTTATCTGAATGTTGCTCGGAACCGCATATACATCATATCTCTTGAATCCATAGCTCCTGCACATCCTGTACAAACTATCTTCCAATCTGAAATTCTCCGCGCCGCTTTTCAGCAAAGCCTCTCCCACATCAAGAATATTCTGGACAATTTTGTTATAATTCATAGGCCACAGGGAAACTCCTTTCCCCCCACTCTCCTTTCTGTGTATTTTATGTACTCCCGGAATCTCACGAAATCAGACACAAAGAGATGCCAGGGGTCTGTTATATGAATCCTAAGAAATCATATCACGCTTTTCCAGGAAGTCAAGAAAATTTTCTGTCTGTAAAAAAATTTGTCAAAAACTCATAAAAATCTGTTACATTTCGGCTGTCCGTCTTATTTCTATTATAATGGATGATGATATCCCGCTGACAGACCGGCTCCTCGATCTTCAATAATCTGACGTTCTCATTCTCAATGCTCCCCCAGGTAAATTCAGGCCAGAATCCAATCCCCATATTTGCCGCAATCATATTCTTAACAGCGGAGGGATTATCGCTCTCGAAGATGATCTTCGGCGTAAACCCCGCATGCTGGCAGAATCTGTCGCAGATATAGCGAAATTCCCTTGAACCCAGCAGGCTGATGAACCCTTCCTCCGACGTCTCTTCCAGACGGACCGACGTCCTGCCCTGATATCTTTGATTCCTCGGTACCGCCAGATATATCTCCTCCGCACAGGCAAAACTATTCTCCTCCGTCCCCTGATAAAAGAGCTTCGTCGTGACGGCAATATCATAGAGTTCACTCTCCGAATTCTGCTGAAGCTGGAAATTAATATCCTCATGCCCCTTCTTATATTCGATAATCGCCTCCATCACAAGGCTTGACGCCGCCAGCACATTCATGTGGATCGTCTCCCCCTCCAGTGCAACCATCATCTTAAGCTGCTCCGGAACCGCATCCAACTGCTCCATCAAAGGTTCCAGCTTCTTCTGCAGATATCTTCCGTATTCCGTCAATACGATATTGCGCCCCTTTGCCGTGAACAGCGGCACGCCAAGATCCTTCTCAAGCCGTCTGATCGCCTGCGTCAGAGCCGGCTGCGTAATATGCAGGTTCTTCGCACTGTTCGTCATATGCTTCGTCCTCGCCGTCTCCAGAAAATACCGGATCTGCATTAATTCCATCTCATCTCCACCTCTTCTTAAAAAAGATTGTGCCTCGGCATATTCTCTCGCCGAGAGCAGTCGTCTTGCGGCATACTTTCATTACTGCTTATTTGCCGGTTATCTGCTTTTCTTGCCGCTCGATTCATAATATAAACATTATATATTTTATAAATATTATATATTAGACATAATCATATATCAATGCTAAACTAAACGTGTAAACAAAAAACACAGGAATATAAGAAAGTGAGGGAAACCAAATGGCTGAACTTCTTGAGTCCACCATGCTGATCTGCTTTGGATTATCCTGGCCGATGAACCTTGCAAAAAACATCAAAGCAAGATCAGCCAAAAACATGAGCCTCCAGTTCATCCTTCTCATTATAATAGGATATATTGCTGGAATCTCTGCAAAACTCTACAATCACAGATTCAATTATGTATTACTGGTATACCTGTTAAATCTTGTCGTCGTATCCGCGAATGTCGTCGTCTATTTTATCAACCGCAGATACGACCGGCAGATGAAAGCGGCAAACATCGAATTAAGCAAACAAATATCCGGCCGGACGGCGGATATTCAACCATCGTTCCACAAACAAGGAGATGACGAAATGGAAACATATCGAGAACTTAACAGCATCACAGAAGCAGGCGGAGTTATACTCTTCGGCTCCAACACCTTTGCTTCTCTTCCGGTAGGAGAACTGACACAGGCATTCCGCATCACAGAACCCGTCTATAACAGAAGTATCCGGGACGTACGCATAGATCAGATTGAGAATTATCTCAAAGTATGTCTGTACGACCTGAATCCCCGAAAGATTTTCGTAAACATGGGCGACGTAGACGTACATGACGAAAATGTAGATATAGACAACTTTATTTCCAAATACGAATGGCTTCTCTACATGATCCACACAAAGACGCAGGCTTCCATCTATATCGTGCCCATCGTCTCTGACAGCCCGGCCGCCTTCAAGATTAACCAGCGCCTGAAAGCATTGGCGTCCCAGACCGGCTGCAAATATATCGACGTCTCCGGCGTATCAGAAGCAAAACGTCCGACCCTCAGGCTGTTCGAGATGCTGAAAGTGCATATGCGCAACCACCCCATCAATTTCGCCGACGCAATGGAAGTCGGCACCTTAAGCAACCGCGAACGGCAGGATGTTCCGGGCGGCGGACAATTCTCATCCGCGTCAGGACTGAAAAAAGAAGCCGCTTACGCAAAGCATTAAGATAGCGTCCATCATATAAAGAGGCTGCTGCTGCAGCCTCTTTTGTTCTTTACGAATCCTTCCGAAGATAGACAAACCAATATACACACCCGACGCAGACCGCGCCGCCGATGATATTCCCGATCGTTACCGGAAGCAGATTCGCCCCCAGGAAACTGCCCCAGGAAACCGCCGCCAGATCTACCCCCGCTTCCGCGGCCGCCTTTGCATATGCAGGAATCCCTTTCGCAAAGATTCCGGCGCTTATATAATACATATTCGCCACACTGTGCTCAAAACCGCAAAGTACGAACATCATAATCGGGAAAAAGAGTCCCATAATCTTCCCTGCCACATCCTTCGCCGCAAATGAAATCCATACCGCGATACATACCAGGAAATTACACAGAATCCCCCTGATCAGCGCGTCGCCGAAGGTCAGAGTGCATTTCCCCGCAGCCGCAGAAATCACGGATACTGCCATCTGATTTCCAAACAATCCCGCCTGATGCGAATATACAATCCCTGCCGCCGTCAGAAGTCCTCCGGCAAAATTCCCCATATACACGACTGCCCAGTTCTTCAGCATCCCCGCCGGGCTGATCTCTTTCTCCAGAAGAGGGATGACCAGCAGCGTATTCCCGGTAAATAACTCGCTGCCCGCCAGCAGTACCATCGTCAGGCCGCCGGGAAATATACACGCGCCCAAAAACTTTCCTACCGACGCCTGCGTAACAGACACGGCCGCCGTTGTCGCCCCGACGCCTCCCATCCCGATGAACATACCCGCCAGAACCGCCAGAAGAAACATCTTACTGACCGGCATACACACTTTCGCTTTCCCTGCCGCAATATAATTCTCAGCCACCTCGGCCGGTGTAAATAGATTCACTTCAACATTCCCCCTCTTTCTCTTATGCTGCAACTCTCTCTGACATCGAAACTTCTATACGATTATCATAATGCCTGTCCGGAAAAAAAGCAAGAATACATCTGCTGTAGTTGACAAATCTCCTGCTTTATGATACGTTTGAATCGATGGATAATCCATGTAATTTTGTGATACGGAGGAATCTTTATGGAAATTAACAATGCCGTGTATATCCCTGATCGGCATCAGGAAAGTCTGACTGAAGGACCTGTGCCAGGAATCTGTAATTTTAGAAATTTTATGGACGAGTTCCGACAGTTCATTCCACAGACAGATCGGAAGAGCCGTCGTGTAGGGAAAGAGTGTAGATCTCGGTGGTC
>CANODD010000229.1 GCA_947564705.1 uncultured Dorea sp.
GCGTCCGGGAGTCGATTCGGTGAAAGAGCAGAAGCGTCCGTAGCCGGATACGGGTTTACACACGTTACGTGTATTGAAGTGGAGAACATTATGGCAATTGCTGAGGTTCTCTATGAGAGTGGAACCGCGGAGGATACTTCGTCTCTTGATATCAATTGAGAGGCGGAGTTTTTTTATGATATTTTATGATATAGGAAACTTTGTTTCCCATATCATAAAAATCTCCTTTTAATAATAACTGAGGAATGATTATATTTGGGGAAGGAGCAGGCAGGTCTATATGGGTGTACTATCATATATCAGGCAGGAGATACAGGTTGTCCGGGAGCGGGATCCGGCGATTAAATCCAACCTGGAAGTTTTCTTATATCCGAGCTTCAAGGCGATCCTGCATTATCGCGTGGCACATAAGCTGTATCTGAAGAAGCATTATTTCCTTGCGCGCTGGATATCGCAGCGAACGGTCAGGAAGACCGGAATAGAGATACATCCCGGCGCCACCATCGGGAAGGGGCTTTTTATAGACCACGGAAGCGGCGTGATTATTGGAGAGACGGCAGAGCTTGGAGATAATGTTACCCTGTATCAGGGTGTGACTCTCGGGGGTACGGGAAAGGAAAAGGGCAAGCGGCATCCCACGCTTGGTGACAATGTAATGGTGAGCGCCGGGGCGAAGGTTCTGGGATCATTTAAGATAGGGGAGAATTCTAAGATCGGCGCCGGAAGCGTGGTGTTAAAGGAGGTGCCCCCCAACTGTACGGTAGTCGGCGTGCCGGGACGCATCGTGAAGATGGGAGATCAGAAAATTCCCCGCATGGATCTGGATCAGATACATCTGCCGGACCCGATCAGCAACGATATCCGGGAACTGCAGGCCGATAATATCCGGATGCATAAGCAGATCATGCAGATGGAGAAGCGCATGAGATGCATGCGGACCCAGGAGATCGACATACTGGATGAGAACGCCGATAAGGATGTGCCCAGTTAGCTCAGATAAACATACAGTGGGAACCTCCGACATACTGGATGAGAACGCCGATAAGGATGTGCCGGTATAGAAAGTCAGTGAAAGAGTAAAAAATAATATATAAAGGCAAGAAGAAAAGGAGAAAGAGCAGATCATGAAACTGTATAACACATTGACTAAGAGAAAAGAAGATTTTGTTCCATTGGAGGAAGGAAAGGTCAAGATGTACGTCTGCGGACCTACCGTTTACAACTTCATCCATATCGGAAACGCGAGACCGATGATCGTATTCGACACGGTGAGAAGGTATTTTGAATATAAGGGATACGACGTGAATTATGTGTCGAATTTCACGGATGTGGACGACAAGATTATCAAGAAAGCGAACGAAGAGGGAGTGTCGTCAGATGAGATCTCCAAACGGTACATTGCGGAATGTAAGAAGGATATGGAAGGTATGAACGTGAAGCCGGCGACCACTCATCCTCTGGCTACAGAGGAGATCGGTGGGATGATAGAGATGATCCGTGTATTGGTTGAGAAAGGTTATGCCTATGAGAAAAACGGCACGGTATATTTCCGCACCCGGAGATTTCAGGATTATGGGAAATTATCCCACAAGAATCTGGACGACCTTCGCTCCGGAGAGCGTTCCCTGCTGGTGACGGGAGAGGATGAGAAGGAAGATCCGTTGGATTTTGTTCTCTGGAAGCCGAAGAAGGAGGGAGAACCCTCCTGGGAGTCGCCATGGAGTGACGGGCGTCCGGGATGGCATATCGAGTGTTCCGAGATGTCGAAGAAGTATCTGGGAGAGCAGATTGATATTCATGCCGGCGGTGAAGATCTGGTATTTCCGCACCATGAGAACGAAATCGCCCAGAGTGAGGCGGCGAACGGCAAGGAATTCGCGAAGTACTGGATGCATAACGCATTTCTGAATATAGACAACCGTAAGATGAGCAAGTCTCTGGGGAATTTTCGGACGGTGCGGGAGATCAGCGAGCAGTATGATCTTCAGATACTTCGTTTCTTTATGCTGAGCGCTCACTATAGGAGTCCGCTGAACTTCAGCGCGGATCTGATGGAAGCGTCCAAGAATGGACTGGAGCGTATCGTCAATGCGGCGGACAGCCTGAAGTTCCTGATGGGAAATGCGAAGACGGAAGAAATGACGGAAGAAGAGAAGACAGCTTACGCTAAGACGGAAGAGTATGTGAAAGCTTTTGAGGACGCCATGGAGGATGATTTTAATACGGCGGATGCTGTTGCGGCTGTGTTCGATCTGGTAAAATACAGTAATACGACGGCGAATGAAGATAGTTCAAAGGAATTCCTGCAGAAGCTTCTTGAGCGTCTGGTCACTCTGATGGATGTGCTGGGGCTGACTGTGGACCGTAAGGAAGAGATGCTGGATGAGGAGATTGAGAAGTTGATCGAAGAACGTCAGGCGGCGCGTAAAGCGAAGGATTTTGCAAGGGCGGACGCGATTCGCGATGAGCTGTTGGAAAAGGGAATTATACTCAAAGATACAAGAGAAGGAGTACAATGGAAACGGGCGTAGAGAGACAGAGGACACAGGAACAGGATATGCAGGGACGATATATGCAGGAATTATTCCGGATGCAGGAGGTGGATATCAAAGAATATTCGCCGCTTGCCCTGGCATATATCGGCGACGCCGTCTATGAACTGATCATACGATCCTTAGTGCTGAACGAAGGAAACCGTCAGGTGCAGAAGATGCATAAACGTACCAGTTCCATGGTGCAGGCTTCCGCCCAGGCGAAAATCATTACTGCGCTGAACGATCGGCTGACGGAGGAGGAACACGCAGTATATAAGCGGGGGCGAAATGCCAAAAGCATGTCCCCTGCCAAGAATCAGTCTGTTTCCGATTATCATAAGGCAACCGGGTTCGAGGCTTTGATGGGGTATCTGTATCTAAAAAATGAGTGGAAACGGATGTTGGAACTGATAAAGGCAGGACTGGATGCATTGGAAAATGAGGTTAGCTGAAATATGGATAAAAACCAGGAAAAGAATTATAAGACAGAGAGTATGAACGAAAAAAAGACGGAAAGAGACAGGAATGCCGAAAAGGATAGAAATGAGAACTTAATCGAGGGGCGTAATGCCGTCCTGGAGGCGTTCCGTTCCGGAAAGACCATCGATAAGCTCCTGATCCTGAACGGATGCCAGGATGGTCCGGTTAAGAGTATTATACGTGAAGCGAAGAAGCAGGATACTTTGATTCAGTATGTGGAGAAGGAACGTCTGAATCAGCTTGGCGGGACCGGAAAACATCAGGGCGTGATCGCCTATGCGGCGGCTTATGCCTATGCAGAGGTGGAAGATATGCTGAAGCTTGCGAAGGAGAGAGGCGAAGACCCTTTCCTGGTCCTATTGGATAATATTGAAGACCCTCACAATCTGGGCGCAATTATCCGTACGGCGAATCTGGCGGGAGCCCATGGAGTTATCATTCCCAAGAGACGGGCTGTAGGTCTTACAGCGACGGTTGCGAAGGCGTCGGCGGGAGCGCTTTATTATACTCCGGTTGCGAAGGTAACGAATCTTACCAGGACGATGGAGGATTTGAAGAAGCAGGGACTTTGGTTCGTATGCGCAGACATGGGCGGAGAGCAGATGTACCGTCTGAATCTGACTGGTCCTATCGGGCTGGTTGTCGGCAGTGAGGGAGAAGGCGTTGGCAGGCTCGTGAAGGAGAAATGTGATTATATTGCTGGTATTCCGATGAAAGGGGATATAGATTCTCTGAATGCATCCGTGGCGGCGGGCATACTGGCGTATGAGATCGTGAGACAGAGGCTGGGGTAATACATGGCAAATTATGAGCAGATGACGGATGAGCAGCTAATCGGAAAGCTGCGAAAAGGGGATAAGAATATTATTGATTATATCATGGAGAAATATAAGAATCTGGTGCGTAAGGAAGCCAACGCCATGTATCTTCTTGGCGGGGAGAACGATGATCTGATCCAGGAGGGGATGATCGGTCTCTTTAAAGCGGTTCAGGATTACGATGTGGAGCAGGAAACCTCTTTTTTCAGCTTTGCAAGGCTGTGCGTCACCAGACAGATGTATTCGGCGATCGAGGCTTCTAAGAGAAAGAAGCACAGTCCGCTGAATTCATACATATCTCTTTATGAGACGAACGAAGAGCAGGGACCGCTGCTGGAAACCATGGCTGCAGGACAGGAGAGCAATCCGGAAGAATTGCTTGTCAGCCGGGAATACGCGGAATTGCTGGAGACCCGATTGGAGGAGATCTTAAGCGACCTGGAGAACAGAGTTCTTTATCTGCATCTTCTCGGGACGGATTATAAGACGATTGCCCGCCTGCTGGATAAGAGTCCGAAGACGATAGACAACGCGCTCCAGAGGATCAAGGGGAAGACGGAGAAGCTGCTTCGGGCTGAGAAGTAAAATATGTTGCGAAAATGTTGCGAAATATTGTAAAAGTCAAGAATAAATTAGAATTTTAATGCTTTCTAGTAAATTTCTACATTTTGCACAATTTTATTACTGGTTTTTTAGGCAATTTTGCTCTACGAGGTCGAGCCATGCCCTATAGGGCATGGCTAAAGTTTCCCGCGACTTTCATTATTGGAATCTGTTACTTTTTTTATCCGCGATACCATAATAAAATAGTTCGGACGTGTGAACTTTCTTATTTTGCTAGAGATTGTTT
>CANODD010000230.1 GCA_947564705.1 uncultured Dorea sp.
GACGGTCGAATTTGAACAGGTACGTCTCCGGCTGCGGATGTCTGTGCGGAAGATATCCGGACCAGTTCCCTCTGTCATTTAAGACCTCTCCGAGAACCATGTTGGATTCCGGTGAGATGTCATGGTCAAATATCGTATTCACACGGCGCTTTGCCACATTGCCGAACTTACCTACGCTCGAATATCCCCATGGAGCGTCTTCCGGCCTGTACAGACGGCTCGCGAACGTCCTGTCATTGCGGGTACACTGCACCAGAATCTCCGTCTCGGCATTGGCCGTTACCTCTACTTCCACACCGGAACTTACATGGACGCACCATGGTCCTTCTGTAAATACATCCTTTCTGCTGACTGTCTCTCTCTGGTCTTCCCAGGCATAGGTCATATTTCCTGACAGGAGAAGAACCGCCGTCTCCTCTCCCTGCCTCTGGAATTTTCTTACCTCGCCGGCCTTCATCTGATAGACACGGATATCCATCATCATTGCCTGATATTCATTGTCATAAGTGGTAAGAATCATCTCACCTTTATCGTCGAACTCTGGATAGCCAAATACTTTGCCCAATTCCATACGCCTCCTTATTATTGATCTATATTCTCAGAATCTCTCTTTCCACACTCTCTCGTTCGGATCTTCCCGGTCTCTTCACGAGCGCCGGATAAAACCCGCCTTTGGCGCTTCATTCTGAAGATCCCGAGAATAAATTTCCTTCATGATCCAGACGATTTAGTAATCTCTCGCCTCGTCTCTTCCTTCCTTAACGCCCTTCCATGCTTCTCTGACAGACTCTTTTTCCGAAACATCGGCAAGACCTACATTCCACCAGGACTCATAGCCGTCTGTCATGGTCTTCGGAATTACTTTCAGGTCAAACAGACACGCGATCTCTTGCTTCTTCGCGTCTTCCAAAGCCGCCTCTAACTCCGCGATCGTCTTGCATGTGTAAGACTTAAGTCCATAACCTTCCGCAATCTTGGCATAATCAACCGGGATCAGATCGCCGCAGGGCTTCTTGCCGTCTGTATAACGGAACTCCGTCGCAAGGCTTCCGATACCGTGGTTCATCTCCAGGTTATTGATACAGCCGAATCCGCAGTTGTCGAATACCAGGATATTTACTTTCTTTCTCTCCTGCATGATGGTCATGATCTCACTGTGAAGCATCTGGAAACTGGAATCTCCGACAACACAGTATACTTCGTTGTCCGGCTCGGCAAATTTCACGCCGAGGGTCGCCGCCACTTCGTATCCCATACAGGAATAACCGTACTCTGCGTGATAACCGCCCCGCTTGTCGGTAGTCCATACTCTCTGCATACAGCTCGGAAGAGAACCGCCCGCCGTGATAATGGTCGCGTCCTCGTCGATCACCCTGCGGATTGCCGCAAGGGCTGCCGTCTGGGTAATCTTTCCGTCCGTCAGCTTCACGAATTCAGGAATCGTTCTCGGATCTCTTGCCTTAATGATAGGTTCAAAATCGTCTCCCGTATATTCGATACCGGCAAGTCTTTCCATCTCTTTATCCCATACACGCTTCGCTTCTTCAATCTCGCCTGCATACGCGGATACATAACCTCTTGCGCGGAGCTTCTCTGCCAATGCCTCAACCGTTGCTCTTGCGTCTCCCACTGCCTTTACGGCGTCCATCTTGTACGCATGATAGCGGGAATTGTTGATGGTAACGATCTTTACATTCTCATTCCTGAAGAGCCTCTTGGAGCTTGTGGTAAAATCAGACATTCTCGTTCCGATGGCAATCACCACATCCGCGTCTTTCGCGATGACATTGGACGCATAAGTACCTGTCACGCCGATGCCGCCGAGACAATACGGGTGGCCGGACTTACATGCGCTCTTTCCTCCCTGGCTCTCTCCAAACGGAATCTTGAACTCCTCGCAGAACTTTTCTACCACTTCGCCTGCTTCCGAATAACGGACGCCGCCGCCGACGATCACCAACGGTTTCTTCGCTCCCGCGATAATCTCTGCCAGATCTTCCAATTCCTCGTCTACCGCTACAGGTCTTGTGATTCTATGTACACGCTTCTCGAAGAAATACTCCGGGAAATCATAAGACTCGCCTTCCACATCCTGACAGAGCCCTATGCAGCATGCTCCCGTCTCCGCCGGGTCGGTCAGGACACGCATCGCGTTAATCAGCGCCGTCATGATCATCTCCGGCCTCGTGATTCTGTCCCAGTATTTGCAGACCGGCTTGAACGCGTCGTTCGTGGTTGTCGCCAGGCTGCTGCTCTGCTCTAACTGCTGAAGCACCGGGTCCGGCTGACGTGACGCAAACGTATCTGCCGGGAATACCAGAAGCGGAATATTATTAACCGTTGCGGTCGCGCATGCCGTTACCATATTGGCCGCGCCGGGTCCTACGGAAGACGCGCACGGGATGATCCTTTTACGGTTGCTCTGCTTCGCAAACGCAGTCGCCACATGGCACATTCCCTGCTCATTTCTCCCCTGGAGAACCCTAAGATTCCCGGGATTCGTATCCAGCGCCTCGCCTAATCCAACCGCGATCCCATGCCCGAATATGGTAAAGAATCCTTCTACGAATTTTGTCTCCTTGCCGTCCATGGAAACATACTGGTTATCCAGGAACTTCACAATTGCCTGTGCTACGGTCATTCTTACTGTCTTAACCATCTCTTTTCCTCTCCCTTGCTATGTTATATTTTATAACTTTTTATATCTTCTTCTGATTCTATGATTCTAACTCTATGATTCTAATCCTCTGACTTCTTTGATTCTCTAACGCCGGTTGTCTGATTATGAACTTCTTTGATTCTTTAACGCAAGCTGTCTGATTATGATGATCTGACGCTTTCCTAACGCTTTCTCATCTTCAGCCCTTACACGCGTGCAATCATCTCGCCGAACTGTTCTTTCTCTTCCTTAATGAACGCATGCACTGCATCCGGTCCCGGAAGGGAATCGGAACAGTTGTTGCTTCTTACCATCATAGAGGCTTCCGCAGAACCAAATTCCAGACAGTCGATAATCTCCCATCCCTGATACAGTCCATATAAGAATCCTGAACCATATCCGTCTCCGCCGCCGAAGCCCTTTCTCGCCGTTACAGGGAACGGTTTGATGCTGAACTTCTGTCCGTCGCAGGTGTACGCCGTCGAGCCCTTCATTCCATGCTTGATCACTACGATCTTCGCGTTATAGCCCTGCCACAGAGCCGAACTCTCCTCGTCTGTCATGCCCGGCCTGATCAGTTTCTCCGTCAGATCGAACTCTTCTCTGGAGCCCATGATAATGTCTGCTTCTTTTGCCACAATTGAGTAATAGATCGAAATCTCGTCGCTGTTCTTCCAGTTGTACTCTCTGTAGTCGATATCGAAGATAACCTTCGTATCATTCTTCTTCGCAAGCATGACTGCCTTGATTGCCGCCTCTCTTGACGGACTTTCGGCAAGCGCCGTACCGGAGATCAGGATTGCTTTCGTATTCTTAATGTATTCCTCGTCAATATCATCTACATGGAGCTGCAAATCCGCGATGCAGTTGCGGTACATCAGTATGCTGCTTTCCTTTGGCGAGAGCATCTCTGTAAAAGTCAGTCCCAGTTTCTCACCGTTCGTACATCTGGTAATATGTGAAGTATCGATTCCCTGCTCATCAAAATAATCCACCACATAATCTCCAAACTGATCGTCGGATACTTTTCCAAGAAATCCTGCTTTCATACCGTGGCGGGTAACGCCTACCGCGATATTCGCCGGAGAACCTCCCACAAATTTCTCAAACATATGTACCTTCTTCAGGGGTTTGAACTCTTCCTTAACCTGATCGTTATAAGCCGGATTGAAATCAATAGCTACCCTTCCCAGCAGTACCAGATCCATTGGTCTGGATGAATCGAACTCTATATATTTCATTTTTGTCTCCTCCATTTCTCTGCGTGCTATTATTTTAATTGCGTGCTTTTATTGCGTGTTTCTGTTTATTGACTGTATAATAGCATGCGCACCCGAAAACTTCAAGTATTATTTTCAAGTTTTTTATTTTCCTATGTTCTGTACAAATATTGCGGTTTCTATTTGTATATTTCTTACAATCGCACGGTGCACAAGGCACGCAAATAGCACACATCTCTTCTATACAAAAAAAGCGCTGCAACCTGAAGTTGCACAATTGCAAAATCAGGTTGGTTGATATATTAAAAGGCCGCCGATATCCCCCGGTATGTGCTTTATGGAGTAGACAGCCAATCTTTCTGGGGAGAATCAAAGACACTGCTGGGATGGTACGCAGATGAGAAGAATATTCAAAAAGAGATTCAACAGATTCTGGACGCAATCAAGGACGGCGTAATCTCTTATGAATTGCAATACGCCGCCCCGGTCAGGGAAACCCCTTTCAGTGTTAAACTGATTAATCTTTTGAAAATAGAATAGTTTAGTGTAAACATTCCAGAACAGGCTCAATATATTTTTTATCCGAAATGTCATAGGACTTAGAAATCATTTTTATCATTTCCCGGTCTGCTTCTGTCTTATCTTTTTTAGTTTTCAGCATCTTTATAAACATTTTCATCATAAGTTTTGACGAAGCAGACATTTTTTATCTATGTTTATGATTTTTATAATCTTTTTAAGGGCTTTGTTGAAAAGT
>CANODD010000231.1 GCA_947564705.1 uncultured Dorea sp.
GATTGCTTACAATGATATAAAGCGCCTTCGGTGCCGCCTTTACAATCTCCGGTGTAATCTGCTTCAAGATATTAACGTTGGTCTGAGTAAGTTCGATCCTGGTCTGGCCCGGCTTACGTGCGATTCCTGATGTGATGATAACGATATCGGAATCTTTCGCATCCTCGTAATCACCCGCAACGATAGAAACAGGATCTCTGAAGCAGGTTCCCTGCTCGATGTCCATAACCTCCCCTTCTACCTTCTCCTTGTTGATGTCGATCATGACGATCTC
Organism: uncultured Dorea sp.; assembly: GCA_947564705.1. Lineage (GTDB taxonomy): Bacteria > Bacillota > Clostridia > Lachnospirales > Lachnospiraceae > Sporofaciens. Next base: position 275 of record CANODD010000231.1, read on the forward strand.
GGATGCCATGTCCTCGCCGGACAATGTGTACGCAATTGTGGCGCCTACGCTTCCGGCTCCAATGATTGTGACTTTGCAGCTCATGTGTTCTTCTCCTTTTTCATGTTTTTCTGGTTACAGTATATGAGCCGGCTTGTCTAAGTAGACTCATATACCTGGCTAACAGATGTACTTAATTTTATATCGTTTTCTGTCGCCTTCTGTAGGTATCGTACCACATTGATAATAAATTAACAAGCTTTTTATTGTAGAAATATCGACAATATACAGCCGCTTTTTTATACATTTTGCCGAAAAGCAGAATCACACCGCACTGCAGAATTAACAGGAACTTATTCCATGAATCCCCCGGCAGTACACTAACCTTCCAATAGCTGCCTCAGAAGCTTAATCTTCTCCCTCCCTACCGGAAGGATATTCTTTTCATACCCTTCCATCTTCAGTGCAAAACTGTTATTCCTCCACAGGAACAGCTCTTTCACCTTATCAAGATTAATCAGATAACTTTTCTGGCTCCTGAAGAACCCTGCGTCCCTCAGACGTTTCTCAAATTCGCCGATCGACCTTCCTTCATAGTATTCGCCTTCTGACAAATGTATCATACACCCCCTGTTATACGTCTCGATATAGACGATATCATGTATCTCTGCAAATATCGTCTTCCCTTCCGTATTAATCGCAATCCGTTTCATCCCCTCCCGAAGGTTTCGATTCGGAACATTCTGTCCCGTCTGTTCCCTGCCATTACGCGTCTCATCATCTCCAAATCCACATTTCTTAAGCATCTTCCGAAGTCTCTTCTGATCAAACGGCTTCATGATGTAATCTTCCACACCCAGCTCAAAGGCTTTCACCGCATATTCAGAATACGCCGTCACAAATATAATCTTCATCTCCGGCTGCATCTTTTTCAACGCATTCACGAGCACCGTCCCGTTAATATCCCCCAGATTAATATCCAGGAAAAAAAGATCATATTCCGCTTCCCCCGCCATCTCAAGGGCCCGGGCGCCGCTCTCTCCTTCTTCGATCACTGCGCCCGGCAAAAGCTTAAGGAGCTGATGCCGAAGCTCGCTCCGCGCCGGTCTCTCATCATCGATCACTGCAATTCTCATCTTGCTCCTCCTCTGGCCGTATTCTCCATACAATCCACGGTTTGTACCTTCTCATTCATTACTACTTATTTGTCTGTATACCAGTTATCTGACAAAACATAATTCCACACAGGTTCCTTCTGAAGTGCTCACAATATGGAGTCCCTGCTCCTCCCCATAGATACTCTTCATCCGCTTATGAACATTACTCAATCCGATACTGCTGCCGATTGCTTCTCCGTTCATCAGCTTTTTGAGTATCTCCTCTGCAATTCCTTTTCCTTCATCCCTGATCCGCACCAGATATCCGGTTTCCGTCTCTTCCGCCTGAATCGAGACAATCCTCTTCCCTTCCCGGTTCATTCCGTAACGCACTGCATTCTCTACGATGGGCTGCAGAATCAGCGTCGGAATCTCGATATCCATATCTTCCGGCAGATCATAGGACACGATCAGCTTCTCTTCAAACCTCGCCTGCTCAAGCTCCAGATAATCTCTTACATGATCCATCTCTTCCTCCATAGGAACCATGTATGCATCATAATTCAGATTATACCGGAAGTAATTTGCAAGGATAACCAGAAGCTCCCTTGCCCTCTCCGAATCCTCCCGGCACACACATGAGATCGTATTCAGTGCGTTGAAGAGGAAATGCGGATTCACCTGAAACTGAAGAGCTTTAAACTCCGCCTTCTGACGCATGGCTTTCTGACGCTCTAATTCTGCCAGGGCGATCTGATACGAGCTCAGCATCACCAGATGCTGCAGAAGCTCTAACTCACTTTGACGGAATACCCACTGCTTCCTGACCCATACGATCAGGCTTCCCACCGTCTGCTCGCGGATGACAAAAGGCGCCGCTATAAGCGAATACTCTTTCATACATTCGTGCCACGCACTGGAGACAGGAACCTTGTACATCCTTTCAAGCCTGCCTGACTCCATCGCCTGGATCCCTATATCCGGTATCCCCACTTCCGGCTGAAGACTGCCCGATGCTTCACGCCGGCAATCGGCAATAATCTCGTTTCGGTTCGTAACCATAGCCCCCACCCAGTCCGTCTCTTCGAGTATAATCTCCGCAAAGCGCTTCATATTCTCTCTGTTCTCTATCCCTTGTATCAATTGCGGAAGACATTTCTTCATCAGTTCTGACGCCTGCTGCAACTGGCGGCTTCTCTCGATATCCTGCTGGATGAACATATTGTTAAAGCTCGAGATAAAGATTAAGATTCCGAACGCATTCAGCACAATCATCGGCAGCGATATCTCCAATATGGTGTTGAGCGCCATCTCTACCGGCACCGTAAACCGCAGAAGGGACACCATATCGCAGATTTCCGCAAAACAGGCCAAAAGAAATAAATCCTGGTACTTCCACTTCCCCCTCTGGAAATACGGATAGAATCCTCCTCCCAGAAGTCCGAACAACATGGTGGAAAATGACGACGCCATGGCAAATGCCTGGGGAGAAGAGAAGAAGTATACATAGACCGCGCCGATCAGAGAGGCATACAGACCAACGATGGGTCCTCCCAGCAATCCCGCCGCCATCGCTCCTATCACGCGCGTATTCAAATTATAAGAACCGATATCTATCCCCGTATATGTAGACAGGATCACAACACCGCCGAAGATAAGAGACAGGAACGTCTGACTCTTCAGGCTGCGCTGCTCCTGCACGATGAGATCCTGGATCAGGCGGAGCTTTGAGATCAGATTTGCCACCAGTACAAGGAGGCTGATATTAAGGATCAATTCAAACACCAGTTTATTCTCCTGCATCTCTTCCTCCTTTCGGCAGATATATACTCTCTGTAATGTATCATATTTTATAATAGGATACAATACAAAAGTAGAGCCTCTGATACATAATACATATCAGAGGCTCCCTAAGAGAGTAATGTATGTCCAAATAATGATTTGAAACCTTAATTATATGCCACCGTCTTCTTCTCATTGTAGACGTCGCGGTCTAATTCGCCAAGCTTGCTTGCAACCAGCATACCGACCATAACATCCACATCTACGTTCATCAGTGTACGGAACATTCCTGCGAACCAGTCGATTCCGATCAGTACCGCGATACTTTCAAGCGGAAGGCCCAGAGAGGACGCAAGGAACGTATATACGATAACGGAACCGCCCGGTACAGAGATCGTACCCATGCACATCAGGCAGGACAGCAGGATCGCCATACCCATCTGGTATACCGACATATTGATTCCCGTCGACTGTGCCATGAAGAATATCGCGGCAACGTAACACTGTGCAGCTCCGCAGCTATTCATAGACATGGTGATAGGTCCTGTAAAATCCGCCACCTTACGGCTTACCCCGAACTTGGTAACCGCATCTTCCATCTTCGTCGGAAGACAGATAGCTCCGGATGTAGTCGTAATCGCCATGATCGACATCTTCGCGAATTTCTTCGGCATCTTCATCACATTCACCTTGCACAGCGCCGCCGTCAAAGGTCCGAATATCAGGAACTGGATCGCGTCGCCGATCAGAAGCAGGCCTAAGAACTTAAGCATCGGGATAATAACCTTAAGACCGGTAGATCCCGCAACATTTGCCAGCAGACAGAAGATACCGATAGGCGCGATATTCATCACCGTCTTAATAATATTCGTAATAACCGCGTTCAAGCCTTTTACCCAGTCAACTACGACACGGTTGCCGCTCTGCTTCGTATAAGCGCCCATTGCAATTCCGAAGAACAAAGCAAACACAATACACGGAACCATAGCGCCTTCTGACATGGAAGTAATCACATTCGTAGGTACGAATCCCAGAATCGTTTCCTGTAAAGAAGCTGATTCAACCGTAGCATTCGCCACATCTTCCGCGCTCACAAGTTCTATTCCGACGCCCGGTTTCAGAAGCATGGAAAGAACCACGCCAAAACCGGCGGAGATTACAGTAAATCCGATTATCCATTTGAAAGTATGGAATCCCATCTTTCCTACATCCTGTCCGTCCCCGCTTCCGACTGCCGCCGCCACTGCAGACATAACCAGAAGCACCACCGACATCTGGATCAGACGCAGGAAGATATCACCGATAAATTTTAAATTTGATGCCCACTCTCCGACAACCGCACCGAAGATAATACCGCCGAATGTTGCGATCAGAATCTGTGTTGTAAGAGATATCGAAAGTCCTTTTTTCTTTTCTTCCATTTTCTTATCCCATCCTCCGTTATTTTTATTTTCCCATTCATTTCTCCGAGACGGCCATCCCTTATTT
>CANODD010000232.1 GCA_947564705.1 uncultured Dorea sp.
GTCATAAGCATCTGATGTCCTCGTCTGAACCTGATCTTCTGCCAAATTATCCGCCTGATCGACATCTTGTATCTGATCCACAGGCTCCGATTCCGTCGCATAGATGTTCATGCCCGGCGCGAGAACCAATACTGCTGCCAACAGATATGAAACCATCCGCTTCATACTCTTCCCCCCACTTTCTTATACACCCCTTTATCGTTTCCCCAGAGCATGTATAATAATTTTTTCTGCTGATTTTATAATATTGCTCTGGTTTTCTCTTAAATATAACATATTCCCTCCTTGTCCTCAATATTATTTTTTATCATTTTCTCAACATTTTCGCCCTCAGCAAACAAGAAATTTCTCACTTCCCGTACGCTGAGGGCGCTGTTAAAATACTTTATATCTCCACTATCATAAATGTAATTGTAACCCGGAACAAATCTCCGTCCAGATATATCTCAAACTTGCCTCCCTGCATCTCCGTCAGCGTCTTGGCAATCGACAATCCCAATCCGCTTCCTTCCGTACTCCTTGATATATCTCCGCGGATAAATCGTTCCGTCAGTTCATCCGCCGATATATTCAAGGGTTGTTCCGATATATTCTTCAAACTGAATACCGCCGCTGTCCCTGTAGTATAGAGATCCGCATACACTCTGGTCCCTTCCATCGCATATTTCGCCGTATTGTTATAGACATTAGCCAATACTCTCCAGAGCCGTCTGCCATCTGCGCTGATGATCACCTCTCGTTCCGGAAGCGACATAATCTCTGTCAGTCTACGCGCCTTGAACTTCTCCTCGAACTCACCGCTGGTCTGCTGAATAATCTCCACCAGATTGATATTCATGAATTCTAAAGTAATATTTCCGGAACTTATCTTAGAAGCTTCCACTACATCTTCCGTAAGCGTCTTAAGCCGTTGGGATTTCTCATCTAACACTTCCAGATACCGCTGAACCTTCGGATCTTCAAACTTCTCCTGTTTCAAAAGATTGACATAATTAATAATAGAAGTAAGCGGCGTCTTAATATCGTGAGAGACATTCGTAATCAAATCCGTCTTAAGTCGTTCGCTCCTGATGCTCTCGTCCAGAGCCATATCGAGCCCCTGTCCGATCGAGTTGATCTTTTCCGCAATATTCCTCTGTTCTTCCCCCATTCTTTCTGTCGGAATCTTATAATCCACCTCGCCTCCGGCAATCTTATCAACGCCTTTGTCAATCTCATGTCTCCCGATTGCCTGCTTAACCAGATAGACGAACAACGCAATCTCCGCCACCAACAGCAAAAACGACAGAACCCAATCCAGATGATCTATGATTCCCATCCAATGAATTACTACAAATATGCCAAATATCAGTATTGTCCGCCAAACCGAATGTAAATTCTGCAAAATCTGCATTATAAAAACAATCAGACTCTTTACCAGACTGTTTTTCCACAAAGATTTTGCTTTCATCCTTCTAACAAGACTCAGATATCCGATCAGGAACATCCCGCAAGTATATACTGCCATGATACCCATCCAGATAAATGCTCCCGGCTCAATATCCCATGCATAACCGTATGTCATATCAAAAACTGAATCTTGACCTGACATGGTATGGAGATGAAGATAACCCATTTCCCATATGACAGCCATCGGAAACATCCAGACTGCCAGCACAACTACCGCAGCCACTTCTGTCTTCCACCTGTCAAATGTATTCAGATGCAATTTTTCATCTTCATCATTTCTCCCTGCTACGAGTGTCAGCCAAAGAAGAATTACAAAGAATACTATCGTTAACAATCCCTCAACCACCGCCACTGTCCGAACACTGGACCCATACTTTTCATACAGGCGGGCATCTGAATAAAAACTATCTTTAATTGGATACTCGGTATCTACGCCCATCGCAAATATGAAATCATCAGCCTCTCCGCCTGCGTATTCTGCCGAATCACGCCAACTAAGCGCGTTGATATCATTTAGATTTGTCTCGAAATCTTCAAGCTTTGGCCTAACGATAACATATTTTCCCATATCCCGAAGACTCTTCAGACTCCCCTCTATCTTTGTACTATCCTGAAACACTTTCCGATTAGAATATATCACACCGTTCTTTGTGTCAGCATATAGATACGCAACATTCGTATCTCCTTCCTGATACATCTCACCAATATTCTCATATCGCGCCAAATCATCCCGAAGAACACTAATCACATCCCGCAGTCTTCCATACGCGTCGCTCAGCCTGCCGTTCCACGACGGACTGTCATTTGCAACTTCCATGATACTTCTTGCGCCAATCGGAGGATACAATTCCTCGAACCAATAACCATCATAACTCCAGCAGTCAATATAGACGATCTTTCCTTCCTTATTCTGAAGACCCTTAAATGTAGTCTCAGAAGAATTATAAAAATCGCCTTCCTGCAATCCTGAGAGGATAGCGCTTTCTGAAATTCCTGACTCATCACCTGCAATTACGAATCGAAGCTCACCATTATCAATCTGCCTTTTAAACTCACTGTAATAGTAATAATGATAAGAATTATTAGCATTTTTACAAACTATAATATTATCTTCCAGCTTTCCTCCCGTTCCGTACATATCATTTCCGTCGGACTGCCAGCTCTCCCCCCACCTCTTCAATTCCTCCAGCGTATAAGCCAGTCCACTGATATTCTCACCGCTTATTGTGCCGTCCTCACAAAACTCCTTGATATCCACGATCCGCCCCGAATCATAAGCTCCGTCCATTTCCAGCATCTTCTTCACCTTGATACCTTTGATACCTTCGATCACATCATAGCTTAGACTGCGCAGACTGTTTTCAAAACTAACTGAATCTTCATATTTTTTTGCCGCTCTGCCCGCCAACGCCTCCGTCATTAGCATTGGATAGGACATTATCCACAGTAGACCAACCGCTATCGTCAACGCCAGCACATGTGCCGATATAATCAGTATCCCCTTCGTAAAGGCAGATCTGTACCATCGATACTTCATATGAACTCCCTTCTAGCACTTCTCTATCTTATATCCGACCCCCCAGACCACCTTCAGATACCGTGGTTCTTTGGGGTTGATCTCTATCTTCTCCCGAATATGTCTGATATGTACCGCCACCGTATTATCCACACCAATCGCATCTTCATTCCAGATACTTTCATAGATCTGATCAATAGAGAATACTTTCCCCTGGTTTTTCATTAATAACAGCAATATATTGTATTCAATCGGAGTCAGTTTCACCGGTTCTCCATCGACAGTTACTTCTTTCCTGTCGTCATTTACCGCCAGTCCGCCCACCTCATATACCGCCTGGTTTAGGTAATCCGCCGTACTTCCAAGCTGCGTATACCGGCGCAGCTGAGACTTCACCCTTGCAACCAGCTCTAATGGATTAAATGGCTTCGTCACATAATCGTCTGCTCCTACATTGAGTCCGAGAATCTTATCGGCATCCTCTGATTTGGCAGACAGAATAATAATCGGCATATTATTTTCTTCCCTGATCTTGAGCGTAGCGCGGATTCCGTCCAGCCTCGGCATCATCACATCAATCACTAACAGATCTACCTTCTGCGATTTCAGTATCTTTAACGCTTCCTCTCCATCATACGCTTTCAATACCTGATACCCTTCCTGAGACAGATAAATATCTATCGCCTCCACGATCTCCTTATCATCATCACATACTAATATTCTGGACATTGTCATCACCTCCCTTATACTATACAAGAATAACAGGGAATTTTTAAGAGCAATTTATAGAAATTCTTAAGATATTATGAAATACCAGCCTACTATCCGGTCAGATATTAGAGTCAAGAACTGACTGGATCTTATAAATATAGCTCTTAACAGGAATATATCATGTCGAAGGATGTCTATAACTGTCTATATATGTCGTAAAATTACTAAATATGCCACTTTTTATTGCCATACTCATATTTCGGTTATAATTGGAGATGTAGCATGCAATTTGTTTCTCAATACGAGGCTCATGAGGATACTAATGATGCAAGAAGAGAAGATAGAATATCTAATACGTTCTCTTGGAATTGGCTCCACTTACCGCGGATATCGCTACCTGAATTACGGTATTCAATTATGTTTAAAGGACGAAGATTACCTGCTCTCTGTAAGTAAATTACTATATCCTCAGATTGCCAAACATTACAACGCTAGCTGTTATAGTGTTGAAAGGGACATACGCACAGTTGTAAAAGTGTGTTGGGAAAGAGGGAATAAGCAGCTCCTACAGGAGATTGCCCTAAGGCCGTTATGTACACGTCCCCCTTCCGGCGAATTTTTAGATATACTCACAGCACACTTAAGAAATATATCTTCGACTTCGGTTTAGGTTTTCTTCCTAAGTTCTTAAGTCCTTCTTAAGAATTTTTCTTTTTCTTTTATGGATTAAACATACTTTGGACATATGTTTCTTTTATACTGTTAGTCAGATAGTTGAATAAACGATATTCACTATCTCCCCCTCAATAAAGTGAAGTGTTGGCTGATACGATTCAGCAATGCAGAACTTTACTCTCATTCCTTTTAGATAACTATAACAACGACGAGAACCCCACAAACCAATGGAATGTGGGGTTCTCGTCGTTGTTATAGTTA
>CANODD010000233.1 GCA_947564705.1 uncultured Dorea sp.
GCAGAGACGAATTCCAGCGGAGACGAGGTTGTAGAACTTACCTGGTGGCAGATTGGCGACGCCCAGAAAGACCAGGATCAGGTTCTCGATAAGGTGAATGAATATATATCCGAGAAGATCGGTGTAAAACTGAAAGTCAATACGGCAGGCTGGGGTGATTATGACCAGAAAATGCAGGTTGTGATCAATACAGGCGACGACTGGGATCTGTGTTTTACCTGCTCCTGGGCGAATAATTATCTTCAGAATGCCAATAAGGGCGCGTTCCTTCAGATAGATGATTATATCAAAGATACGGAGATGTACAAGACCATCGACGAGCGTTTCTGGGAGGCGGCAAAAGTACAGGATAAGACCTATGGCGTTCCAAGTGAAAAAGAGATCGGAAGTATGCCTATGTGGGTATTTACCAAGGAGTATGTTGATAAATATGATGTTCCGGTAGACGAGATACATAGCCTGGAAGACTTAGAGCCGTGGCTTGAGCTTATTAAAGAGAAGGAGAAGGACGTAGTGCCGATGTACCTCACCAGCAGCTATTCCGCGCCCATCTATATGGATCTGATTCAGAATCCGGTGGGCATCGAATATGGCGACGATACGCTGACGGTAAAGAATGTGTTCGAGACAGAGAAGATGAAATCTACCCTGGATACAATGCGCAAATATTATCTGGCAGGTTATATTAATAAGGACGCAGCTACGGCGTCAGACGACAAGGCTGTAAAGCGCTTCGTGACAAAGGGCGACGGACAGCCGTATGCCGAACTGGTATGGGGGAAAGATCTTGGATATGAAGTAGTGGCGACGCCGATTATGGATACCTATGTGACGAATCTCTCCGCCCGCGGCGCTCTTACGGCTATTAACGCACAGACGAAGCATCCGGAAAAAGCGGTGGAACTGCTGAACCTGATCAACACGGACGAGTATCTCAGGAATCTGCTGAACTATGGCATCGAAGGAGAGCACTGGGATAAGGTGGAGGTTCCGGCCGATGAAGCGGCGGAGGCTGAAGGAAAGCCATATGTATACGAGAACAAGATTAAGCTGAATGAAGAGACAAGGAAGAATTATTCCGTATCCTACTGGGTACAGGGCGGACTGTTTAATACCTATGTACTGGAGAACGAGCCGGTTGACAAATGGGCGACCTTCAAAGAGTTCAACGATTCGTCAGTTGAGGCGCCGTCCTTTGGATTTGATTTCGATCTTGAGCCGGTGAGCACAGAGGTGGCCGGATTTGGAAACGTACTGGATGAGTTCGGGAAATCTCTGTATACAGGAAGCGTTGATCCGGAGGAATATCTGCCGAAGCTTCAGGAAAAATTAGAAGCGACAGGAATTGATAAGGTTATCGAAGAGATGCAGAAGCAGATCGACGAGTGGAAAGAAGCGAAATAAAGTAAGTAATTGAAAAAAGTAAGTAATCGAAGAAGGCAGTTCTTAGATCATGTATAGAAAGAACTGTCTTTCTTACAAGAGATGGGAGAGAAGATGAAAACAAAGCTGGAAGTATGTGTTGATTCAGCAGAGTCCGCGAAGATTGCGCAGGAAGGCGGCGCAGACTGTCTGGAGGTTTGCTCAAATCTGATCATAGGAGGGACAACGCCCGGAGTGAGTCAGTTTAAACAGATCCGCAGGATGTGCGGTATAGAATTGAATGTGTTGATTCGGCCGAGGTTTGGAGACTTTTTGTATACGGATTCGGAATTTCAGATGATCAAAGAAGATATACAGATGTTCCGGGAATTGGGAGCAGACGGAGTTGTAACCGGATGTTTAAGGGCAGACGGGACTTTGGATGTGGACAGGATGAGCGCGGTCAGAGAGTGTGCCGGTTCGCTGCATTTGACTTTGCACCGGGCGTTTGATGTATGTAAGGAGCCATATAAGACGCTGGAGGAAGCCGTAGAGACAGGGGTGGATACGATTCTTACATCGGGACAGGCTTCTTGCTGTGCGGAAGGAAAAGAAGTGCTGAAAAAGCTGATCCGGCAGGCGGACGGAAGGATTGAAATTCTGGTGGGCAGCGGGGTCAATGCGGAGATAATCCGCCGGATGACAGAGGACGTCCGTGCCTCCAGTTTTCATATGTCAGGAAAACAGATCTTGGACAGCGGCATGCTTCATCGGAATTCATGTATTCATATGGGACTTCCGGGCTTCAGTGAATATAATATTTTACGGACCGACAGGGAAGAGATTCAGAAAGCAAAACAGGTTCTGAAGCGCTTGGAGGCGGAACAGGCAGGAATTGATTCAGGGAAGGGTGAATGACAGATGGAAAACAGGAGGAATTTACTTCGTTTAACCGGGAGTATGCAGCAGGTCATGAATGTTCGTCCCGTGACCTATGATGAAGGAAGAGCCAGGGGGATGAAAGCATACGAGGTAAAAAACGGTCCTCTGAGATTCACGGTGACGGCGGATAAGTGTATGGATATCGCGGATGTCTCTTTTCTGGGGCATAATATCAGCTTCTTATCGAAACCGGGACTGATGGGGCGGAATCATTATGATACGAACGGGGCAGAAGCACAGCGGAGTATTATGGGCGGAATGTTATTTACCTGCGGTCTTGAGAATATCTGCGCCCCCTGCCGTGTTGACGGCAAAGATTATCCTATGCATGGAAGGATACGCACGACTCCGGCGGAGCATGTGTGCGCCGACGCCTGCTGGGAAGGCGATGACTATACGGTAACGCTGTCGGGAGAGATGCGGGAGGCAGAGCTGTTCGGGGAAAATCTCGTGCTTCGGAGGAAGATTACGACCCTGTACGGACAGAACCGTATCTGTATTGAGGATGAGATTACAAATGAAGGCTTCCGAACGGAGCCAATGCTGCTGCTGTATCATATGAATGTCGGATATCCCTTGCTGTGCGAAGATTCCGAGATTGTGATACCGACCAGAAAGGTAACTCCAAGAGACGAGACGGCGGCGATGAATGTTATGGGATGGAACAAGATGGAGGCGCCGAAGGATAATGAACCGGAGTATGTATTCCTGCATGAGATGGCGGCGGATAAGGAGGGCAATACATTTGCCGCGATCATCAATGAAGGGTTGGGGATCGGCTTGAAAATAGAGTATAATCTCAGGGAGCTTCCCTATTTTATGCAGTGGAAATCCATCGCGTCAGGAGATTACGTCGTTGGACTGGAACCGGCGAATTCCAGTGTCTACGGGAAACCATACCATATAAAAGAAGGAAGCCTGCATCAGATGAAGCCGTTTACTTCAGAAAAGAAACGGATAGTTTTGACATTCCTTGAAGGAGAGCAGCTTAAGCAGGTAAAAAGAGAGACAGAAAATCTGACAGACGATAAATCACTGAAGTAGTATCATCGTTAGAAGGGCAATCGTTACGCAGGAAAAGCAGATAATAATGTGATGATGTGATAAGGAGAGAAAGAATGAAACGATCAAAAATTAACGCAGAGATTAAGCATATGGAAGAGATGATAAAGGCACATGGTTTTGAGATACCTCCGTTTTGTAAATGGTCTGCAAAGGAATGGGAGACGAAGGGGGCAGAGTATGACGAGATCCGGGATAATATGCTTGGATGGGATATCACGGACTATGGACTTGGCAGATTCGACGAGGTAGGGTTCTCGCTTATTACGATCCGAAACGGGAACCTGAAGCTGGATAAATATACGAAGACCTATGCGGAGAAGCTCCTTCTTGTGAAGGAAGGACAGATGGCGCCCATGCATTTCCACTGGAACAAGATGGAGGATATCATCAACAGAGGCGGCGGCAATGTATTGATTACGGTTTATAATTCCACGAAAGACGGCGGGTTTGCAGACACGGATGTCACGGTGAATTGTGACGGACGCGAATTTACGGTTCCGGCGGGAACAAAAGTAAGATTGACGCCGGGAGAGAGTATTACGATTTATCCGTATATGTATCATGACTTTCATGTAGAAGAGGGCGGAGGAGACGTACTGCTTGGGGAAGTATCCATGTGTAATGACGACGAGCATGACAACCGTTTCTATGAACCTATAGGGCGTTTCCCGGAGATCGAGGAAGACGAGGAACCGTATCGGTTATTGTGTAACGAATACCCGAAAGCAGAGTAGAAGATATTATAAATGATCACAGATATAAGGAGGAGAGCAAGTGATACGGCAGATATTGAATGAGAATTGGCGGATGCGGTGTATAGGGGAGGATTTTCAGCCGGCGGCGGTACCGGGGACGGTCTATACCGATTTGCTTCGTAACGGAAACATGGAGGATCCTTTCTGGAAGGACAACGAGATTCGCGCGCTCTCCTTGATGGAGAAGGATTATGAGTATGAGACCTGCTTTGATTTAGATGAAGATTTGCCGGCACAGGATAAGATATTACTCCGGTTTGACGGTTTGGATACGATCGCCGATATCTATCTTAACCAGAAGCATGTGGGAAAGGCGTTTAACATGCACCGTGTCTGGGAGTATGACGTGACGCAGGATATTCGGGATAAGGAGAATATTCTGCGGGTCGTGCTGCATTCTCCGCTGGGATATATCAAAGAAGAATTTTCGAAATGCAGAACCATGGGATCGGAAGA
>CANODD010000234.1 GCA_947564705.1 uncultured Dorea sp.
ATAGAATATGGCGAACACGATTACCGTCACGATCGTACATCCAAGGAATAACGAAACATTCGTCAGGTTCAATACTGCCAGAAGCTTCGTGATCACGTCAAACGCCACCGTAATATGGATGACCGCCGTTACAAGGGGCAGGAAAAATACCAGAAGCACCTGACTTCTTATGGCTTTCTTAACCTCACGCTTACTCATTCCTACCTTCTGCATAATCTGATACCGTTCTCTGTCGTCATATCCTTCAGAAATCTGCTTGTAATACATGATCAGCACCGTCGCCATCAAAAACAGCGCCCCAAGATAAATACCGATGAAAAATAACCCGCCGTATAAGTAATAGAATTCTTCCCTGCTAAGCTCTCTGCTCTCACAGAAAGCGGCGTCGACTTCGCTTTCGATCCTGGATTCCATAGCCCGCATCGCATTCAGGCAGTCCTCTTCCTCTCCCTCCAGATCAAAAACCACCCGGTAATTAATGGCAGACACTTGTTCCACCCAATCTTCCTGCATACCGCTGTCTTTATAGAGGTTTTCCAGTATTTCCTGTATCTGCCCCGCGTCAGAGACGATGAAAAAATAACTGTCTACCATGTCCTCCTCATCCTTTGGCGCGGCCTGCAGATTCTTTAACTCCTTTACCACACGATACGTCCTATCCCCAATCCTGACAGAATCTCTGTCCCAGTCTTCTCCTGTACCATATGCATAGACCTCGTCCGGTGCAAGGGAGCCCTCTTCGCCCTCCATACGGTTATAATCCTCGAGGGGAATCCATATGATCTGCGTCATACCCTCTTGCGCATAATTTCCAAACTGCAGCAGTTTGAACCCGTCTTCCTGCCTGGTAGCCACCACACTACCGTCATGATAACGAAGCGCGGACTTCGCTTCCACCCCTGCGTTCGCCATCTCTTCCTCAATGATCCTGTCAAGCGTCTGATCCGCCTCCGGCGTGGAGATATTCGTCTTTGCTTCAAACTCCCTTGGATATCTCGTTCTTAACACATCCTCCATTCCCACATAGAGGGAGATGGTTGTGGAGATCATGACCAGTACCATCGTACTTAAGATACAGATATTGGCAAGTCCCACCGCATTCTGCTTCATCCGGTAGATCATCCCGGACACCGCGCTGAAATTCTTCGCCTGATAATAGAACTTTTTATTCCTCCGAAGTCCCTTAAGGATCGCGATACTTCCGGAGGTAAACAGTGCATAGGTGCCAAGGATCACGCAGACCACCGCTACGAAAAAAGCCTGAATCGCCGCCAGCGGCTGCTCTACCGTAAGCGCGATATAATATCCGACCCCCAGCATAATCACTCCAAAGGCCGTCATAATCCGCTTTGTCTTCGGTTCCTTCTCCCCCTGATTTCCCCCGTGAAGCAGTTCCACCGGATTGGATACCTGAATCTGGAACAGATTAAACACCAAAGTCATCAAAAATATAATCGCAAACAGGATCAAAGTATACCGGATACTCTTCCCCGATATCTCAAAATCCATCCGCACATCATAGTGCAGAAGCTTAATCAGTGCCAGATACATGAACTTGCTGAAGATGATTCCAAAGGCCAGCCCCGCGCCGATGCTGATGACCGCCGTAACCACGGTTTCCACTGCAAGCATCTGCGCGAT
Organism: uncultured Dorea sp.; assembly: GCA_947564705.1. Taxonomy (GTDB): domain Bacteria; phylum Bacillota; class Clostridia; order Lachnospirales; family Lachnospiraceae; genus Sporofaciens. The sequence continues at coordinate 1,642 of CANODD010000234.1, forward strand.
ATGCCTTTTCCCCATGCCAAGAATATTGTAGACGCCGATCTCTTTCTTTCTTCGCTTGATCAGGAAACTGTTCGTATAGAACAGAAAGATGACGGCGAATATCATGATGACTCCCACTGCACACGTCAAAACCGATTGAAGGCTTGGATCAACAATACTGGAGCTTCGCGACAAGGCGTCCATGATATAGAACATCATCACCGTCAGGATTGATGTGAGGATATAAGGGACGTAAGTCTTCCGGTTATTCTTAAGATTCGTAAACGCAAGTTTTCCATAGATAGAACTACTCAACCCTGTCACCCCCTGTCGTCAATACCGTCAGCGTATCGGATATCTTCTGATACATCTGCTCATTGGTAAGGCTGCCGCGGTATAACTGATGGAATACTTCTCCGTCTTTGATGAACAATACCCTCTTCGCAGTGCTCGCCGCCTTGACACTGTGAGTCACCATAAGGATCGTCTGCCCCTCCTCATTGATCGCCATAAAGAGATTCAAAAGCCCGTCTGCCGCCCTGGAATCCAACGCCCCTGTCGGTTCGTCCGCCAGAATCAACTGCGGTTTCGTTATCAGCGCCCTCGCAACCGCCGCCCTCTGCTTCTGTCCTCCGGATACTTCGTAGGGGAACTTCTCCAGAATCTCCTCAATCTCAAGCATCCGCGCAATCGGCTGGATTCTCTTCGCCATTTCTTCGTATTTCTTGCCGGAAAGTACCAGCGGAAGGAAGATATTATCTTTAAGGGAAAACGTATCCAGAAGATTAAAGTCCTGAAACACGAACCCAAGATTCTGCCGGCGAAACGCCGCGATCTCCTTCTCCCTTACCGAACTCAAATCCCTGCCTTTCAGATAGACTTTACCTCCCGTCGGCTTATCAAGAGCCGCCAGAATATTTAAAAGCGTCGTCTTTCCGGAGCCCGATTCCCCCATAATCGCCACATATTCCCTTGGCTCCACAGAGAAATTCACATCTCTCAACGCCTCCACCTGATTCCCGCCGAATCTTGTCGTGTATATTTTCTTTACATTCTTTACTTCTAACAATGCCATAAGATATCCGTCCTTTCTCACATTATGTTTCTTGATTTCTTCTTGTTTACAAGGATAATTATAGTAAAAAAGAAAACTCCATTCCATCGAATTAAGTGACGTTTTCCACCTCTATTCTTACAGTTTTGTAAGGATGTAAAGGTAAACAGAATCATTCTGCAGCCCTCATAACTATATTAAAAAAGTGTAAAGCCCTTGACAATCCAATAAAGACTTTACACCTTTTTTAATTACTCTTACCTTTATTATCTTTTATTTATTTTTCTGCCAGCATGACCTTACACCGCTTTTTATAGCATGCAATCCCGTATTTCAGGATATTCTCTACCCCCTCGTCTTCAAGGTCATCCTCATACTTTGTGTATTCGATCTGCTTTAACGCCTCCTTACATGCCCTGTCCAGATCTCCGTCATGGGCATATTTTACTTCTATGATGATCCCCATATTCCCGGTATCCGGCTCTGCAAGGATATCCGCATAGCCCTCTCCCATTTCCCGGTTGGAAGAAATCCCCCACCGGGTTTTCACTCCTAAGATTCCAAGCAGAACACCATGATAAAAGTTTTCTTTCATATCTGTTCTGACCGCTGTATCCCGGATACTGACGGTCTTCCTTAAATATTCCGTAAATATCTTTTCTACATTTTCAGTATCCTCATTTTGCAAAGCATTACAGAAACGGTTCAGCATCTCCCCGTCTTCCCGGACGTTTTCCTTAAAGAATTCCATGATCTGCGTCTCAAAGATATCCCTGATTTCCAGATTAGGAATCGCCAGTTTCATCTGCTTTCCTTCTGCCTTCCCACGCTGAGTCAGATAACCGGTGGTAAAAAGCAGGCTCCAGATATTATCAATGGACTGATAAACTTCCGCATACGTGATTTCCTGACGGATTTCTTTTGTAATGACTTCCCCTGCCACCAGACGCTCAATCTCCCGCTTGGTCGTCGCATTGACCGATTCTTGAATGAACCGTTTCACCGCGTCATTGCTACTGGTGTTGATCCAATAATTTTCCGGCTGTTGTTTGTCTTCAGCACATCTCCAAGCAGGCTTCGGATCAGGAAGATCATCTGGTCATAGTATCCGTTCGCATGAGCCTTTGCCAACGGAACATCATATTCATCTATCAGCACAATCACTTTTGTACCATAATGCTTTTCCAGCATCCCCGACAACTGTCTTAAACTGCTGCCAAGCGTACCTTCATTCATATTTTTATCCAAAAGATCTCTGTACGCTGCTTTATCATGCTCATTCAGCTTTTCACTTTCTAAAAGGAAATAGTACTTTGCCGCCGCTTCAATAATAATCTGGGCTGCCATTTGATAAGCAATCTCATAAGATCTCGCGTCAATTCCTTTCAGGGAAACCGAAATAACCGGATATTTTCCCATATGTTCCTCACAGAGCGCAGTTTCCTTTGAAATGTCCAGCCCCTCAAAAATACGCTTATCCCCATTCAGTGAAAAAAAATGTTCCAACATACTCATATTCAGCGTTTTTCCAAATCTTCTGGGGCGGGTAAATAAATTTACTTCTCCCCAGTTGTTAAGAAGTTCCCTAATCAGCTCAGTTTTATCAATATAGTAAAAATCATCAGAACAAAGTTTTTCGAAATTTTCAATCCCTATCGGAAGTTTCTTCTTTCTCATCTCCATCTCTTTCAGCGCTCCTTCCGTCATTTTCAAACTGTTTTCTGTCTCAGATTTTATTCCTATACATTATAACAACTAAACGGCAGCTTTTCCATAGGAATCTTCCGCTTCACGCGTAAGTACTCGCAGATTGAATCATATCAGCCAATTGTAACTAATATACATATTTAAATAAGTTTATCCGCTTATATATTGTGCACAATACACAATA
>CANODD010000235.1 GCA_947564705.1 uncultured Dorea sp.
TCTGTTAATTTATCGGACATTTTTAGGCAAATATAACATTTTTTCGCTATTTTTTCCCCTTTCTTGCAGAATTTTTCTCTCAGCAAAGACATCCATCGCTTTCTGGTTATATATGGAACGCTTATCGTCAGCTACAAGCTTCCCCGACACCAATGTAATGCAGCGTCTCTTCATAATCGTGACTAATCCTCTGGCATGGCTCGCCATAAGTACCGTCATCCCCCGATAGTTCAATTCCTCTACCAACTGCATCAAATCCCACGCCGCATCCGGATCAAGATTCGCTGTCGGCTCATCCGCGATCAATATCTCAGGCTCCACAGACAACGCCCTTGCAAGAAGCACTCTTGCCTGCTCGCCTCCTGACAACTCATCGGGATACGCCTCATACTTATTGGCAAGTCCCACAAGTCCCAGGAGTTTGATGCTTTTCGTGTGCATATGCCCCTTCGCACTCTCGGTTGCAAGCATCGCTAATTTAATATTATCACAAACCGAGCGATCTTTCAATAGCCCTACCTCCGAAGACATAATTCCAAGTCTCCGTCTGTGATATGGAACCTTCTCCCATGGCATCGTGTCAACTCTGCGCCCCTCCACCAGGATCTTCCCGGAAGTCACTTCCTCCTGCTTCATGATCAGATTCAGCAGCGTACTCTTCCCTGCTCCGCTCTTCCCGATAATAAATACGAATTCACCCTTCTCAATCTCAAAAGAAATATCTTCCAGCGCAGTATCTTCTTTAAATTTTTTCGTTACGTGATCGAAAACAATCTGTGCCATATACTCCCACCTTATTTTTTTACCACAAATACCGATATCTTTTGTATATACTATACTGTTAATACTATAATCAGTCAATAAAGATTCCCAAATTCCAGTATTTAGAAATCCATTCTTTATATTTATATGATAGTATAGTAACGGAGAATAACTATGAAAAAAAAGATAATATACGGAGTCCTGATTCTGGCTCTCTTGCTTTGCATGCCGTTTACCCGGTTCGATCTGGCTCCCGGCAGTTCCATTACTCTTCCGGCAGCCGCGCCCGACCCGGAGACGCCTCCGGTTATAACAGACGGACGTTACAATCTGTCGATAAAAAGCAGCATCGGCATCCTTACATATTACAATCAATCAGACAGCCGATGGGCAGATTACCTATACGGCGGACAGGACCCCATGCACACTTATGGCTGCGGACCCACTGCCCTTGCCATGATCGTATCAAGCTTCACGCCCCATTCCTGCACGCCTCCCGATATGGCGGCCTGGGCTGCCGAACATAACTACTGGTCCGCAGGCCACGGCACGAAGCACAACTTTATACCGGATTGCGCGGCGGCATTCGGCCTTAAGGCTGCGCCTTTTACGAACTTTACCGTAGAAGGTGTGCTTTCCGAACTTTCCGGCGGACATATCCTGGTTGCACTGATGGGCTCAGGACACTTTACATCCGGAGGCCATTTTATCATCATTACCGGGCGTTGGTCCGAAACCCAGGTATCCATCGCCGACCCTGCCAACCTGGAAAACACGCAGAGCCCCTGGGATATCCAAATAATCCTTAACGAACTCAGCGCCGGCGCACAGGCAGGCGGCCCTGTCTGGAGTATTGCGCCGTAACTTTAAAAGACTATCTGGAAATGCATTATCCAAACAGTCTCCTTTTCATGGTTTTCTTAGTTTTTCTGGTAATAAGAATCCTTTCCCGCAAGCCTGGAATTCAGAACTTTGTCTATCTCTGTCGTTCTTTTTATAACTTGATGCAACTGACAACTCAGCTCCAGAAGCTTCTTCTCTTCGAAGCTCTCCGGCTGTTCCTTTGCTTCTCCCCTCAGCCAGGACAGAAGCTTCTCCTTCTCATCTCCGCTTGACCGGATAAGCAATTGGATCTCCTGCTTCACTTCGCCGGCAAGATCCATCTCGCTCTGTCTCATCTTAAGCAGCAGATGAACAGACTCTCTGTCATTACTGGATAACGCGCTTCCAAGTTCCTTGGTTATCCGCTCGATCTCTGCCATATGCACATAGTTCCTTTGGACCCGCTTCAGGATCTCAGAGTATAATTCTTCTTTGTTCTCCATAAGCCTTCCCCCACTACACGGCAGCCGACTTGCTGGCCTCTTTGAACGCATCCCGAAGATCCGCCACAAGCGGTTTCAACTCATCGACTACGGCGGCATTCCGTCCGGCCTGCAGCCTGCTGAGTTCAAAGAGAAAGAATTCATACATCCTCCGCAGTTCGTAGCTAATATGATATTCCATATTCAAAGTATCGTCAAGATACCGCACTATCTCCCTTGATCTCTGGACAGATCTGTCAAACAAATCGTAATTCTTATCCTCCAACGCAATCTGTGCCCTGGTCAGACGCTTGATCAGCTCATCATACAGCAACAGAAGCATCTCTCCGCGTGTCATCGTATTCACGGACTGCATCTTATACTGCTCATACCCTCTTTGATACATATTCTTCCCCTTTTTCTGGATTTCATATACAGACAATGTCCATGACCAGACAAACCGTCTTGTCTGGTCATAAACATGCCGGCACACACAAGTGTCTTATCGAATTCATTTAGATTCTAGTAACCGCCGAACTGGCTCAGCCAACTGCTCTGGCTGTTCATCTGGGAGATCAGCGTCTCTAAGCTGGTGAACTGCTTGATATAACGGTCGCGTTCTGTCTCTAACCTTTCCTGCAATTCCGCAATCTTCTTCTTAATCGAGTCTAACTGCTTATACATCGTATTCTCGGTAACACTCATCGGCGAGCTCTCGTGACCCGCTTTCCGGATCAGGATACCTTTGGTGTCCATAGAACCCGTCGTGTTGACATATTTGTCAAGCACGTTCTTAAGTCTCGTCGCGATACCTGTAGAAGTACCGTTTTTGTTCGTATTCGTAACCGATTCATTGGCAAATATCTCCTGCACACGCTCCGGATCCTTCGCAAGAGCGGCGCGGAACTTGGTCTCGTCGAATACCAGTTTACCATTGTCAGAATATGTGCTGGAAGTAGAAAGTCCCATCTCTGACAACTCCTGCGCAATACCGCCGTCGATGATGAAACGCAGGTCGCTGCTCAGGCCGCGGATATCACTGTCCGCATAGAGGATACCCTCCTTGGCCTTCTCCTCCCAGGCTTTGACCTCATCCTCATCCAGCTCCTTCTTCTGCTCGCTGGTAAGCGGTGAATAGTCACGGTCCGGTTTGGTGCTGACTTCTTTGTGCACCAGCTCAATGATGGAATTATATTCCTCAACCATGGCTTTAACGGCGTTTACGATAGAATCAGCGTCTACCTGGGCGTCGATCTCGATTGCTTCGGTAGTTGTGTCTCTTCCTGTTACTTTTCCATTTTCATCTTTTAAGTATCCAAATTCACCTTTTACATTGACTGTGAGTCCGTCCATGGTGAAAGAATTCGTTCCGCGGTTGATCTCTACTACCTCGTCGGAGCCTGCATATTGAACGGCGATGATAGCGTCCTGTCCGTATACGGCTTCTCTTGCAACAGGATTGCCGTCTGTACCCTTATCCATTCCAAATAGAATATTCGATAAATTATTAGCCCTTCCTGTAGCTTCAGTATCATTAACACTTGGATCACGGGTAATATTGTCTCCCTCTGCAAATGAACCTTTGATATCAATCTTTCCGCTGGCGCCGTCTTCTTTTGATGTAAAGACAAACTTATCTGTCTCAGCCTGATAAGTTACTTTGACATCTGTGTTCGCATTGATTCGCTCCATCAAAGCATTCATGGTGTCGTCTTTATAAACCGCAACTTTCATACCGTTAATGTCAATAGTGGCACGCTGTCTATCTACTGTATGCTCTTTTCCATCTGCGTCCTTATACGTCACTTTCTCAGTCTCGGTAAACATTTCATCTGTTATACCTGCAAATCCGGCATCCATTATATTCGCACTGAGATTGATTCTGTTAGACTCTCCAACCTTCGTGTTTAAAACATTGTTTACCAAATCTACGCTGCCGCCGGTAATAGAAAGCGTTGAACTTGTATCTAAAACTTTATCCTTATCAGCTCCGAGATCTCCTTCTCCCGCTTTAACTGGTTTAATCGTCTTAAACTCAAGACCTTTTTTGTCCGCACTCAAATCAACTTGAACTCTGTTCTTACCAAATGCACTATCCAACTGTTTTTGAAGAGAGTCCTTAATAACACCTAATTTAGCATCATCAGCCATTTCGGTTCCATCTGCATTCACAAAATCCGATGCTGACGGCATATAGACAGATACCGCTGAACCGTTATAAGAAAATCGCAATTCCTGACCTGCGACACGATTATTGAACGTCGTAATGAGATTCATACTATCTTTATTCCCAATCGCTTGCCCATTGTCAGATAAATCATACGTTCCATCAGCATGAATCGAAGAATTCAACCCCAGAACTCTAATAGCGCTGCCGCTGATCAACTTAATAGATCCCTTCGCTGCCCCTGCTTGACCTTTAATCGTAATTTGCTCAGCAGTACTGTCATAAGATACTTTTACTTTATCTCCAAGTTTTCCCGTTACATTA
>CANODD010000236.1 GCA_947564705.1 uncultured Dorea sp.
CTTTTCTGTCAGGTGGTCATAGCGCCCTCCCTTGACGATGGCGTCTCCTGTACCACTCACGCTGAAGTTATATGGAGTGGAGAAGCTGATTACTTTCCACTCATGCTGAGATCGAAAGTAATCAGCTTCTCCACTCCATATAACTTCAGCGTGTCATAGATCTTCTCCAGACGCCGGACAGCCTTGACTCCCTTCGAATTCGGAGCAATATTCTTCGCCTGTGACAGAATCGATACCCCTCCTACCAGATCGTTAAGGGCGGCAAACGCTTCTTTTGAACTTCTTTTTACCTGAATACTGTCCAGAAATTCCTCCACGCCGAAGAAATTACGGTTATTAATCAGCTCCCGAACCCGTTCCTCCGCATCTTCATCCAGGCAGGCATCCTCAATCAGGCTCTGGAAGAAATCAACGTTTCCAACACTTAGCTGGAATTCTTTAAGACCGATGGTCAGAAGCGATTCGATCACCAGCGCAAGCATCTCCGCATCGGCTTCTACAGAACTGTCTCCCATCAGTTCTGCTCCCATCTGAGTGGTCTCCCTGAGCCTCCCCTGATAATTGGAATGATTGATAAACGTATTTCCCGTATAACACAGCCTGACCGGCAATGTCTCGTCCTTAAAAAGCGTCGCCGCGACTCTGGCAATAGACGGCGTAATATCCGGACGCAATGCCAGCGTGTTACCGTCCTTGTCAAAGAATTTATACAGGTCTTTTGACGGAATCGTTCCGATCTCTTTCCGGAACACATCGAAATATTCAAATGTCGGAGGCTGGATATCGTGATAGCCATAAGTATGAAATATCTTTTTCAAATGCTTTTCCAAAGCCATCTTCTTTCCACATTCTATATTGTATATATCCCGTACTCCTTCCGGAGTATGTAACACTCTTTTCATAATAATCATCCATTCCTTTCGCCTCGATCAGGCACGAACAATCACACATTTCACTTTAGTATACTACCATATTAAACCGTATTGAATTATAAGCATTTTCTTCTTATTTGTCAAGCACAGTTATTCTCTCAAACACAGTTGTTCTCGATATTATTCACAGTTATTCTCTTAACTCCAGATCGCGGTTCACGGCGTCCAGATAAGGAACATAACATCCCCGCATGAATTCCATAAAGAATCTCTCATCCAATTCTTCAAAGCGAAAACTCTTCCGTCCGCCCTCCTTCGCCCGGTTCCAAAAAACAAGCAGTTCTTCCAGCCGCATATAATAGAGAACGTTCTTTGCCGAATAATAGATGAGCACGAAAGCAATGCCTCCCTGACGTTCAAAATTCTTCATAAACGTAACCTGGTGCTCATGGATATTCTGGAGCGGGAACGTCTCCGCCACACATTCCTTCGCGTCAAAGCAGATCGGAATTCCCTGGACCGCGCCGATATAATCAATCGTACTTCTCTGGTCGAAATAAGCAAGAGTAATATGCCTGTGCTCCTTATCCATCTTAACCGGAGTAATCGGCGTCGGTATCTTCTGGATCAGGGCGAGCCCTTTCTCCAGATACCATTCATTGGTCCGATTGACCATCTCTTCTAATGTCGAACCTCTAAGACCTCTTGAATTCCATGTTCCCATGATGTCTCCTTTATCAGCTTCCAGAATACTGCCGGCACTTTTGCATAGAAAGACTTTCCGGAAATCTCTGCAAACGGTACATCCATATGCGGAAATACAATCTGATATGCATGCAGCATCTGGCTTTCTGTCTGGTATCGTCTCTTAAAACCGTCGTTCCAGGCGCGGTCGCCGTATTTGTAATCTCCCAGAAGCGGATGTCCGATATACGCCAGATGCGCGCGTATCTGATGCGTCTTTCCCGTAATCAGATGTACTTTCAGAAGCGTCATATCCTCCCGCCATGCAAGCGGCAAGTATTCCGTCTCGATGGGGGAGTCTCCTGTCTCTGCTATCTTTACGATATTGCGTTTTACATCTTTCGTCAGAAATCCCCGGCTCCTCTTTCTCTGGGTAATCTGTCCTTTAATGATACACAGATAATATTTCTGAAGCGAACGCTCCTTAAGCAAAGACGATGCCATCTGGGAGCCGGCAAGGCTCTTTCCTGCAATGATCAGCCCGCTCGTATTACGGTCCAGGCGGTTACATACCGAAGGCTTAAAGGTCTTAAGGCTTTCCTCCGTAATCTCTCCCTGTGCCAGCAGGTACGAGATCACATGCTCCACCACTGATATGTCCGTTTTCTGTGCTTTCTGCGACAACATTCCGGCAGGTTTATTCAGAAGTAAAATATTCGTATCTTCATATATAATATCCGGCATCAGATCCGATGAAAGATTCTCCGGCGCCGTCTCAATCCGTTCTTTGGATGAGAATCTTTGTATCGTCTCATCCGACAGGAACAACCGGACTGCATCCCCCTTCGCCAGCTTCTCGGCTCCGGAAGCTTTCTTCCCGTTTAACGTGATATTCTTCTTCCGAAGCATCTTGTACAGAAAACTTCCCGGCGCTTCTTTCAGATATTTCCGAAGGAATTTATCCAGTCTCTGTCCGGCTTCGTTTTTTCTGACTATGATCTCTTTCATTTTGCACCAATCCGCTTCCCTCTACATACAGAGCGTAAAGAGAATATCTCTTATCTTCTGTTCCCGCCGGTTACTCTCAGGCTGCTCCACGGACGCGATATTGTTCATTCCTTCCACTCTTGCAAGGAACATCTTATAATCATGGAACATCTTCACGGTCATCTTGTCATAATGGTTATCTTCCAATACTTTCTTGATATATTTTGAAAGAAATACCTCATCCGTCTTCAGGCTGCTCGTGTAACCGCAGAGGACGTGTCCGGATATTGCCATTACATCTACCGGCATAAGCTTCTGCGGGCTGGAGATCAGCATATCATACAGACATAAGATCAGCGGCGCCTTCTCGGTAACTTCCTGGTATTTGTCATCATCGATTCCCTTATGGGGATACGTGACGATAAATTCAACCAGCATCTTTGCGGCAGGCAGGCACCCTACCGCAGCTACAACCGTAAAAAGATTCTTCTTCGTTCCGGTCTGGATATATCCGAAGACAAAGATGGTGATCACAATAGCAAATTCCGCAAGCGTCCAAATCAGATATTTCCTTTTCTGAGCTTTGATATAACCAGGATTCCCCTTTTCGATCTTCATTTCTTTAAACTCCCTTATCTCATTTCTTATATCCTATATCTTATCGTTGAAACTGTCACGGCAAACTAACCGATCTTATTCGCCCGCCGTAGGATCTCTGCAATCAGCGAATCCGGCAGAATCCCAGCCGCAGCCCTTAAAATCTTCATGGCAGTTCCATACACGGATACCGGTTTCTTCCTGACAGAATCCATAAGTGCCTGACGGACGACGTCTCCCGCGTCTGCCCTGACAGAATCTTTGAAAGAATTGGGCAGAGAACCGGACCGCAGGAAGAATTCTGTATCTACAGGTCCCGGACAGACCGCCGTCACAACGATCCCCCGGCTTCTTAACTCGGCTCCAAGCGCCTGAGACAGACTGTAGACATAGGATTTGGAAGCGGCGTATACGGCAAAGCCCGGCTGCGGGGCGAATGCGGCGGCCGATGCGACATTCACTATTCTACTTCCATTCGACAGATAAGGCAAGCATATCTGGGTGATTTTTGTCAATGCCTGGCAATTCAAAGCAACCATTCCCAGTTGTTCTTCCGGTTCGATCTCGCCAAAGGCTCCTGTCTTGCCGTAACCGGCGGCGTTGACCAGCATCCGGATATCGGCCTTTTGTCTGTCAAGTTCTCTGCCGATCCGCTCAAAGATATAGTCTCTTTGCATATCTCCGTCAAAGATTCTGACCGGAACCGGAACCCACTTCTTTAGCTCTTCCAGACGTTCCGTCCTTCTTGCCGCCACCCATATTTCATCCAGATGTTTATAAAGCTTTGGAATCTGCTTGGCGAATTCCCTCCCGATTCCGGATGACGCGCCTGTTATAACCGCGATTCTCATAAAACCATCTCCTGTTCTGATTCAATTCCTGTTTGTTTTCTTGCCATGAATATTTCGGATTGTTTTTTTCTTTCCTGATTGTCTCTGATCCGGCTTTTTATCCCTTCTTACAGCCGATTGTCTCTGATCCGGCTTCTGTCCTTTATCCTGCCGGCGAAGCCTTTGATCTCGCTCCTGTTTTTCACTTCGCTGCCGCCGGGGTCTTATCAGACAATGTCCGTCGTATCCCACCAGATCCATCCGTCCTGCTTTTTGCAGGGCTTCCATCACCAGATCATAATTCTTCGGATCTCTGTACTGGATAAGCGCCCTCTGCATCGCTTTTTCGTGAGGGTTCTTGGGAACATACACCGGCTTCATGTCTCTGGGGTCCACACCGGTATAGTACATACAGGTCGATATCGTCGACGGCGTCGGATAGAAATCCTGCACCTGCTCCGGCATATATCCCATATCTCTGATATATTCCGCAAGCTTCACCGCTTCTTTCATGGTAGACCCCGGATGAGAAGACATCAGATACGGCACCAGATACTGCTTCTTCCCCAGTC
>CANODD010000237.1 GCA_947564705.1 uncultured Dorea sp.
CGACCACCGAGATCTACACTCTTTCCCTACACGACGCTCTTCCGATCTACAAATCCCCGAATGACGATAACGGCTATGATATCAGCGACTATCAGGCAATCATGGACGAATTCGGCACCATGGAAGACTTCGACGAGATGCTCTCACAAGCTCACAAGAGAGGACTTCGTATCATCATGGATCTGGTCGTAAACCACACCTCCGACGAACACAAGTGGTTTATGGAAAGCCGCAAATCAAAAGATAGCGTATACCGTGATTACTATATCTGGCGGGAGGGGAAAGACGAAAAGACGCCTCCGAACAACTGGGGATCTTGTTTCGGCGGTTCTGCATGGCAGTACGACGATGCAGCCGGCATGTATTACCTCCATCTTTTCTCCAGAAAACAACCGGACCTTAACTGGGACAACCCGAATGTCCGCAAAGATGTCTTCGATATGATGACCTGGTGGTGCGATAAAGGTATCGACGGATTCCGTATGGATGTAATCAGCCTGATTTCCAAGACAACGGAAATGCCGGACGGTCCGGTGACTGATTTCTACGGAGATTACTCTCCTTACTGCGTACACGGTCCGAATATCCACAAGTATCTTCGGGAAATGAACGAAAAAGTATTGTCAAAATATGACATTATGACGGTGGGCGAGACTCCGGGCGTCACCACCGAACTTGCAAAGCAGTATGCCGGCGAGGATACCCGTGAATTGAACATGGTTTTCCATTTTGAACACGTGGATAACCACGGCAAATACGGCAAATGGGACGATCAGAAATGGCAGCTCACGAAGCTTAAGAAGATCCTGAACCACTGGCAGACAGAACTATACGGCAAGGCATGGAACAGCCTTTTCTGGGATAATCATGACCAGCCCAGGGCCGTATCCCGCTTCGGCGACGACCGGGAGCAGTACCGTGATATTTCCGCAAAGATGCTTGCAACCTGTCTTCATATGATGCAGGGAACCCCTTATATCTACCAGGGCGAAGAGCTGGGCATGACCAACTATCCTTTCCAAAGCCCGGCAGATTTCCGCGATATCGAGAGTATCAACGCCTATAATGAATGGTGTGCAAGCGGCAAAGTATCCCATGAAGACTTCTGGCCATGCATTACCTTCAGAAGCCGGGACAACGCCAGAACACCCGTACAATGGGACGACTCGGATCATGCCGGATTTACCGCGGGAACCCCGTGGATCGCCGTAAATCCGAATTATAAAGAGATCAACGCCAAAGCAGAGACTAAGGACCCAAATTCCGTATTTCATTATTATAAAAAGCTGATTGCTCTTCGAAAGGAAAATCCAATCATGGTATACGGCAGATACGAGCCGATGTTAGAAGACAGCGAGGAACTCTTCGTCTTCACCAGGACACTGAATGATAAGAAGCTTCTGGTGGTCTGCAATTTCACCGACCAGGAAACCGACTTTGCCATACCTGAGGAATTTGCCGGAGGCTCCTGCCTGATCGCCAACATGGAAGATGATTACAGCAAGGCAGAGATGACCGTAAAACCTTATGAAGCCTTCGTGCTTATGAAATTAAAGTCCACGTTGTAAACAACGAATACAGTGAAAAGCCAAACTGTCAATTACTTAATATTCGCTGTACGGTTGGAAGACCATTTGAAGGACGGAAGTTTTAAAACTTCCTGTACACTGGAAATGGATTTGCAACCGCACAGATGGAAAATGTTGTATAATATATAGAGAATAAGCAATCGTCAAATAAGAAAAGGAGAACAAAATGAAAGCTGCTGTATTTCTCGGAAAAGAAAAAATCGAAACACGCGAACTGGACATTCCAAAGCTCAGGGACGGAGAGATCCTTATAAAAGTAATGGCAAGCGGAATCTGCGGAACCGACGTCCACATTTTCCACGGATCACCCGGGGCAACCGAAGCTACCGTTCCGGTCGTCCTTGGCCATGAATTTTCCGGCGAAGTCGTGGAATGCGCGCCTAAGACCTCCCGGATCAAAGTCGGTGATAAGGTAACCGTCGATCCTAACATGTATTGCGGAAACTGCGATTACTGCCTGAACGGAAAGAAAAACTACTGTACATCAATGAGCGCGATCGGCGTCAACCAGAACGGCGGTTTCGAAGCCTACTGCGCGGTTCCGGAAAAACAGGCAATCCTGCTGTCACCCGACGTAGACTATGAAGAAGCCGCCATGGCCGAGCCGGTTGCATGCTGCCTGCGGGGAATCGACAATATCGAAATTACCCAGGGCGATACCGTCTGCGTAATCGGAGGCGGCGCGATCGGACAGATCATGGCTCAGCTCGCGAAAATCAGCGGCGCGTCCAAGGTCGTTGTCAGCGAGCCGGTTAAGATGAGAAGAGACCTTGCCATCTCGCTTGGCGCAGACGCGGCGATCGACCCGATGGCGGGCGATCTGAAGGAACAGTTAAAGGAGACCATCGGCAAAGACTATGCCAATGTAATCATCGAATGTGTCGGCAGACCCGTCGCCGTAGGACAGGCCGTCCATATCGCCGGAAGAGGAAGTAAGCTCCTGCTCTTCAGCGTACCGAACCCGAAGGATACCTACGAACTGCCGTTGATCGATATCTTCCAGAAAGAACTTACCATCAAAGGCTCCTTTGTAAATCCGGATACTCACTACCGGGCTGCCAGCCTGATCAGTGAGAAACGGCTGAACTTAAAGCCCCTGATCACTCACCGGTATCCGGTCGAACAACTGGAAGAAGCCATCAAGAAACAGATGGCGAACGATTCCGTGAAAGTAGTTGTCCTTCCGCAGGAAAACTAGAGATAAAAACAAAAAAGGGGGAAGCCTTTCCCTGATTCCCCCTTTACGTCATTGATAACTATTTCAGAGAAAGAGACATTCATTATAGAATACTATACTCCTCAAATAAATGCTTCTGATACGCTTTATCCTTCGTTGCCCGTTCCAGATCAGCATATCTCTTTTCCCTGATCAAACGATCATTCAAACGATTTACACGGTCAATCCCTTCACCTCTTCCTGCTGTCAGGCCCTCTTCTCTTCCAAGCGTCAAACCTTCTTCTCTTCCGGCAATCAGGCCTTCTGCCCTTCCGACGGTCAGACCTTCTTCCTTTCCCAATTCTACTAACATCTCTCCTAATCTCGTCATCCGAAGTCCCTCCCTGATCTCTTCCATCTCGATCCGATCCAAAAACTTATCTGCCATTATAAACACCATCGCCTCTATCTTTGCTATATCTTCTGTATTGATTCCTTCTGCTTTTCCGGTAATGTCAAATGCTGCTCTGACACGGTCCTTCAAAGGCATTGTACCGCCCATTAACAGACACAACGCAAGCGGCACCAGATCTTTTCTGGTTAACAGTTCTCCTTCTTCTATCTTATGTTGGATATCTGCAATCAACTGATCTGCAACACCATGAATCTGCAGATCAATACTGTTTTGTTCTGTCTTTTGTTCTAATACAGAGAAAAATCGAACAAAATTGTCAGTTACTTATTGTCCTCTGTACTAGCCTTACTATAACAGAAAATCATTGATCAGACAATCAGATATATGAAATTAAAACTATTTTTCGATTGTTTTTACTCTTCTCGTTCCGTCATGGAAATCTCCCGGAGATCGGAATTGACTTTTTAGAATTTTTAGAAAAATAAGATCACTTTGAAAATAACTGGTAAATTCTAAATTATGACAGTCTCTCTGAAATGTTGTTTGCAAAATAAAGTTTAGGACATTCAGGGAGAACTGTCAAGGAAATATATCACAAATCTCAAGATTTTAATCCGTCCAGCATATTATTTTATTTAAAACTTAAATTTTCCGATTCCATAAATCGGAATGGTATATACTTTATCTGCAATTCCCCCGTGGGTATTGCCTTTGGCAAATAAGATAAAATCAGCCTTGTTGTGTTCTAATACAGCCTGTATCGTCTTGCTGTTCTTTTTTCCTGCCTTAACTTCAATAGCATAACTCTTATGCGCCTTAATGGTTTTGACATAAAAATCTATCTCGCCATTGCCTAAAGTTGCAAATGCAGGTGTTTCCAGTGCAATTTCACTTGGATGAGCGATCCTGCGTCTTAAATCAAGATATACGAAATTTTCATTTATAATTCCCGCTATATCAGCTTCGGAACAGCCAATATGCATTAGGAAATAGGCCGCAAGTCCGATATCCATAAAGTAACAACGAGATTTTGCCTTGAAATCCAGAATATTGCATTCTGGAAGTTTCCCTGCAAAACCAATAATTCCAGAACTGCTCAGCCAGTCTATCGCACGGTTAACAGACGCTTTTGTAATATTGCTGGAATAATCTTTTACCACAATATTTTGAAGCTCCTCACTGAAGCTATCCTTTTCGAACCCTTTTTTCTCTTTTACAAGAATACGGGCGATAGAGGAAAACATATTGTCATACATTTCGTCATCAAGAATATCCTGAAAGTATCGCTTGCTTTCATTAACAAAAAGCTTAATGATCTTCAGTAATACTTCCAGGCAATCAGCGTTTTAATCGTTTTATCAAAGCATCTACATCATG
>CANODD010000238.1 GCA_947564705.1 uncultured Dorea sp.
CCTCTCGGCGGTCTCTCTCAAGGGATACTTGAAATAACTTCGATTCCGCCATTTTCTTTATCAATAACTTTTGCGGTAAGCTGAACCTCATCGATAAAAAGATAAAACGAACTGACTTTCCGCAACGGCGGATGCCAGTGATAACCTTGATCTCTCCGTTCCACATATGACGAATCATGCGGTTCAAATAAGAATCTCGTTTAATCATAACAGCCACCTCGTACTTGAAACGATTACGTCGCTACTTTCATGTATAGTATGTCACGATAAGTCACGATTTTTCCAAATTATCAATAGAGCTGGAGAAAGTTTACATAAAAGTTACAGTGCCACGACCATACTTCTTTAATTATATTCAATTCAAAATCTCTATTTTACATCCGTGTACTTTATTTTTCCTGTCAAATACGATTCCCACCGCAAGAATCCGTCCTGTACACCTTGGCTTTCCTCCAAGCTTCCCTCTGAAATTCAATGCATATTGTCGGTCCTTTATCTGCCGGATAGCCTCTTCCGGAGTACAGTCAACCTTTAATTCCAGTATAATCCCGTCATTCCCCGGATCTTTCGGATAAAAAATAAAATCCGCATATCCAATTCCCGATTTATCCTCCCGCTCAATCCAGTACTTATCCCGTGCCGACAGATATACCAGATTAACTACTGCTGTCAGCTCCGCCTCATTACTATAACTTAGAAGAGGAATCTCCGTATTGTGCGCATACTCTAATATCTCAAGCATCGTACCGGTATCCCCTTTGAGGGTTGCTCTAAGCATCTGATCCGAGGCCTTTGCAAGGCGGTATACATATCCTAAAGAAGATTCCTTTAATAACATATCCTCAAAACGATCCATAAGCTCCTTATTCGGAATAGACACCCTGTCCTTCTCATTGCTTAAGAAGCCATAGACAACCATTGCAGAAAAAATCTCTTCCTTTGTTGAAAGCTCCATAGAAGTTGCCGCATATTCCCTTACTCTTACAGACACTGCTTCACCTGAAACCATCAATGCAACGTCATCCCTGACATCATCCACATTATTCTTAACATAATAAAAAATCTCGTCATACGGACCAGAACTCGTCCAATAATTTCCAAGATTATTATTTGTCAATGCAGCCACAACTGAACGCGGGTTATAAAGTCTCTCTCCAGACACTGTGTGATATCCATTGTACCATAAACGAAGCCCTTCCCGCGTGATATTCCTGTCATCAGTAATATTACGATACCTGTCATACAGACAGTCAACCTCTGCTTCGGTAAATCCAAAATACTCACAGTATTTCCTCTCAGCCGCCATCGTGTATTCCAAAAACATATTCAACTCCAAACCGCTGAAATACTTTGCGATTGGAAGTATCCCCGTCATATATGCCAGTTCTACATATGGCTGATCCTTGAGCAGATTGCTTAAGAAACCCAGGTATTCTTCTTTGTCTTTATCCGTCACAAAATCCTTATGGAAGATATAGTCCCATTCATCCAGCACAAAGATGAATTTAATCTCTTCTTCCAGTTCATAGATATTATTCAACGCATCCCAAAGACTGTCTCCATCCTCGATACAGGCACCTGGGAACTTCCGCGTCAAATCTGCCAGAAGCCTTTTCTCTATCCGGGAAATGTATTGCCGGTATGTCCTGCACTCATTCGGCATCTCGTTAAATGTAATATATATCACATCATGCTGATTCAGATGCTGTTCATACTGTTCGCACGAATGTATCTCAAGCTTATCAAATATCTCACGGCTATCAATTTCTTTTCCAAAATATGCCGCTATCATATTCGCCATAACCGTCTTTCCAAAACGACGCGGCCTGGTAATGCAGATATATTTACTGCTTTTACCGATCCATCGCCCGGCTCTGCTGATTATTCCCTCCTCCTCTCCGACGATGGGGATCAATTCTTCTATCATCAATGACTTATCCACAAAATAAGCCGTCTCAGTTATCTCCTTATAATTACTCCGCGCTTTTTTGCTGTTTAAATAAAATCCCATACACGGTTCCTCCCTCCGTACTTTACAGCATTGTTACGATGTTCTTGTCCGAATGGCTGAAAAACAGTGTGGCGGTGATGGCGCTTCTGGCCGGATGCATGATATTTACCATGATAATCGATATCCCCTATGGATACCGGATGGCTTCACAGCTCTATGACCTGCTGCCTACCACGCTACTGATAGAATGGCAATTGTGAGACGACAGACTTGTGTCAGTATTTGGTACATACCTGACAAATTTCCAGGCGGCATGGGGGATTTATCAATCAGCTTTTCATTTTCTCCAACACACAAAAGACTCCTTCCGTAAATCCCAGAATAAATACTGCCGGAACTCCAGCCCCTTGGAAGAATGAATTGTCATAAGTTTGACGGCTTCCTTTGAATCACTGCCATCCTCTCCCGATTGAAGGGCTATTTGCTGCAAAAACTCTTCCAACGATATATTTTCCCCGAATTCCCGCTCAAATTCATTCGCAATTCGCTTGAACTCCGCCAGATTATCCAACCGTTCTTCATCCCCAAGTTCTCGAATATAGCGTTCATAACCAGAATCTTTTGCCACTTCATTTACAATATCAGAGATTCGCTTCGTCCGGTAACTTGTACGCATATTTTCAACCATACGGATAAAATGGGCTGCATCACTTTTTACAAATTCATTCTCATCCTGATGCCCTGACAGCAGGGAAAAAAGTGTCTGACCCGGCTCTTTTTCTTTCAATTCCTCAAGCAGATTCATCTTCTTACGACCGAATCTCCGCCGGGGCGTATTGACAATTCTACGGAATGATACATCATCATCAAAAGCGATCAATTTCAAGTAAGCAAGGATATCCTGGATCTCCATTCTCTGATAAAACCGTACTCCTCCAAAAATCACATAAGGGATATTTTTCTCCACCAGTTTCTTCTCTGCAATACGTGACAGAAATCCTGAACGGTAGATAATAGCAAAATCAGAGTATTTTAAACCTTCTTCTGCACATAGCCGTTTGATATTTGCAATGACTTGATCCATTTCCTCAAAATCATTTCTGGAATGATAATGAATAACCGGCGCTCCGTCAACATTTTTCGTGTATAAATCTTTTTTCAGCCGCAATTTATTTTTATCGATCAGTGTGTTTGCACACCGTAGAATCTGAGGCGTGGATCTGTAATTCTGATTTAAAATGATCGTCTTCGTGTCCATATGCTCCTTATCGAAATCTACAAGAAGTTTCACGTCAGAACCTCTCCACTCATAGATATTCTGATCCGGATCACCGACGATCATCAGATTATGGTATTGACCAGACAGTATTTCTATCAACCGCATTTCCACGGAAGAGCTGTCCTGAAACTCATCCACCATGATATAGTTCAAACGGCTCTGCCATTTCCTTCGAACCTCCGAATCCGTCTCCAAGAGGTAGGTTGCAAAAGAGATCAGATCATGGAAATCAAGGGAATACGTCGCTTTCTGCTGGTGACTGTCAATGATCTGAAACTTCTTGTTTAAAAACAATTTCTCCGGATTCTCCCGCAGAAGCCGATTGCAAAAAACATGATAAGTACAGATCAGGCTGACCTCGTCAGCTTCTCCGATCAATGCACGTATTCTCTTCTTCATCTCACCGGCAGCCTTATTGGTAAAAGTCACACAGAGGATATTCGAAGAATCAATCCCGTAATCCTGTACCAGATAGGCATAACGACTTACCAGAAGCTTCGTCTTCCCGCTGCCCGCACCTGCGATCACCCTGACATACCCTTCTGTCTCAAGCACCGCTTCTTTCTATTTTTCATTAAGGTTATCAAATAAATCTGCCATCATTACGTATCATGGTATATATTAAAAAGAAACAACAAGCTGCATCTTAAACCTCTCCTCGCCGTACACGGCATGAGGCACATCCTTTGGCATAACCAGTGTCTCCCCTTCTTCCAGGGAAAACACATCTCCACCTACCGTAAACCTTCCCTTTCCCTCTAACACCGTAACCATAGCGTCTCCGCCCGACGCATGGGTTGAAATCTCCTCCCCTTTATCAAAGGAGAAAATCGTCATGCTGACAGAATTATTCTGCACCAACGTCTTGCTGACCACCTGTCCATCCTGATAATTTACCAAATCTTTAAGCCTTAAACTTGTCTGCTTATCAATATTCTTATACATTCTATATCCTCCTATTCTGATACCACCCCTCGCCTTCGTTCGGTGGCATGTCATCCATAGTATCATTTAGTATAACACACACAAATATTTTTACAACGCCCCTTTTTCACGGCAGGCTCCCTAATTCTACAGCCGACAATCTTTACCTGCATGGATTTCTCCACATTTCTTTTCGCAGCTGCCCCAACCAATATATCCACGATGAGTATTTCGTTTAATTGATGCAATTAATCTATATATTCGTCTGATACACTATACAATTTAAATTCTTCCATTCCATCCCTTTCTAAAAAAATGAGGGAGCATTACTGCTCCCTACGAGTTTAAAATCTTCCACTATCTGG
>CANODD010000239.1 GCA_947564705.1 uncultured Dorea sp.
GGTGTCCATAAGGACATTTAATCTATTACGGAGGCATCCACTTTGGAGTGGGTGCTTTCTTTCTTCTTAATATATCATTTCTTCTCAAAAAAATCAACAGTAATTTCTAATAGTTCAGTCCAGGAGAAACTTGTATCTTGCAAAAGTGAAGTAAAGAGTATAAAATGTAGAGAATATACATAAATAAAAAGGAGAGAGGTATTCGTGCATGTATTATAGCCGGATACGTAAAAGGTAAGATGATGGATTTTAATAATAAAAAGACCAGGAAGGTCATAGCGATCGTTGTGATTGTGGTTGTAGTAGCGATGGTTGCGACTACGATTATACCGTATATGATGATGTAGCGATACTATCCTGGTTTATGTCGGAAAGAGGACGCTGTCGTATGACCAGGATATTTTGCAGGAATAAAGAAGGACGCGAAAGAGGAAGGGATTCGCAGGAGAAGGCCAGGAAGGTTCGTCTCTTCTGCATACGGCTTGTGATATGTGCCGGGATTGTCTATTGCACGGTTTATGGTATTCTGTATCAATATGCGGGGAGACTGCCAAAAGACAGGATACTTCACAACATCTATATCGGTAATACAGATGTCTCGGGGATGACGGCAGCGGAGGCGGAGGATGTGCTTCGCAGGCAGCTTGACGAGAACAGACAGAAGAAAGTAACTATGGCAGTCGGCAGGCGAAGCGCGGAAGCGACTCTGGAGGAATTAGGAGTCGGATATCGGGATATCGGCGGGCTTGTGCAGGCGGCAGAGGACTATGGAAAGGTCGGGAACCTTTGGAGCAGGTGCTGGAAGGTCCGGCGTCTGGAAAAAAAGCGGGTGGTGCTAGGAGAGTCTTTGACCCTGGATTATGATAAAGCAGAAAAGGTCATGATCGAAAGGGCTGTGCCGCTTGCAGATCATGCAGAGGATGCGCAGATCAGGCGAGAAGAAGGGGAATTCAGAATCACTCCGGAGAAGAAGGGGCAGACGATTGATATCAAAGGATCCATATCTCTAATCGAGCAGTTATTGAATGAAGGATGGGATCAGGACGCTATCACAGTCAAAATGAAAGAAAAGCCAGAGAAGCCTTCTGTTACGGCGGAAGAATTGGAACAGATACAGGATGAGTTGGGGACGTTTTCAACAGATGCAGGCGGCGGACGGCGCTGGCTGAACTTAAAGAGGGGTTCAGGGATGCTGGACGGCAGCGTGCTTATGCCGGGCCAGAAGCTTTCTGTTCATGATAAGACCGCGCCCTATGATGCGGATCACGGCTATGTGGAAGCCGGGTCGTATGAAGATGGACAGGTGGTAGACTCTTATGGAGGCGGAATCTGTCAGGTCTCAACGACTTTGTATAACGCGGCATTGTTGGCAGAGCTTAAAGTTGTGGAGCGGCACCCCCATTCGATGCCGGTCTCTTATATAGAACTATCCAGAGACGCCGCGATTGCCGGAGATTATATGGATCTTGTACTGCAGAATCCATATGACGCTCCCGTCTATATAGAAAGCATGATCGATGATGAGAATCGGCTTCGCTTTACAGTCTATGGGAAGGAGACAAGGCCGGCGGGAAGAAAGCTGGAATTTCAAAGTGAGACGATGACCGCGGAAGCATACAAAGTGATATATAAAGAGAATAATAAGGAGCCTCTTGGAAGCGTCGTGTGTGTCAGCGAGCCGCATGAGGGGAAGACGGCCAGGTTATGGAAGAATATATACCAGAACGGCAAGGAGATCGGCAGAGAAAAGATCAACAACAGCAAATATGAGAAGACGGATAAGATCGTAGAGGTCGGAACCGCGACGGCGGATCAGAGGGCGGCAGATTACGTGAGAGAAGCGATTGAAAGTCAGGAGTGGGAGAAGATCGAAGAGGCAATCAACGCAGTGACAATGTCGGATATTCAGGAGACAGAATACTGATAAACTGATAACAAGAGATAAGGAATGGAAGTTTGGAATGAAGATAGATACAGAAAAGGCGCAGTTAGTCAGCAAGACTCATACTGCGTATGGATGGGCAGAACGGACAGGGATGTATGCCCTTGCTGCCGTATATAATGCATTTGCCGCGGCAGATGTAAGATGTCTGGGCGTAGAGGCTGATATCGGGATACCGGCGGATATATCCGGCCCGGAGAGTGCCGCCGGAGTGTCACGGGGAAGCGGAAGTGAAGCTTTGCCGGAGAGGGATGAATTCCGTCCGGAAAAAAAGACGGCAGGCCTCATAGCGCATAGGATTGAGAAAGCACTTAGAAATGTTTGTATAAAGCAGGGGATAGAGTTGGCAGGTATACGTATTACGCGAAATCCGCTGCTTTTGCTTCCTGCCGTTACAATCACGGGTATGGGATTGGCGGCGGCAGGGGACGAGGATAGCCGCAGGAGCGGACAAGCCGGGGAAGAGGCGTGTATGCAGGGGCAGCAGGAAACTGACAAGGAAGGTTATGAGATTGTTCTGACCAAATGGATTGGTATGGAGGGCATGCTGCGGATCGCCGAAGAGAAAGATGAGGAATTGCGACAGCGGTTTGCGCCGGTCTTTATGCGCCAGATACATTCTTATGAAAAAGAATTGTTCGCAGGAAAGGAACTGGAAATCGCAAGAGCCGCCAAAGTTACCGTGATCCGCCAGATTACCGAAGGAGGAATTCTTGCCGGATTGTGGGAATTGTCAAAAGAGACGGATATGGGGCTTGATCTGGACATGAAGAAAATGTCTGTCTTGCAGGAGACCATAGAGGTATGCGAGCATTTCAGGATGAATCCTTACCAGCTTGCGTCGGCAGGGGGTTTTCTGATGCTGACAGAAGACGGCAGGAAACTTGCGGATGCAATGCGGGAGAATCAGATTCAGGCGTCTGTCATAGGGAAGCTTATCCCAGGGAAGAATAAGTTGATTCATAACGGCGGGGATGTACGTTATCTTGACCGCCCGGCTTCGGATGAGATCTATAAACTGTTTATATGAAATCAGCAGTGTAGAGATAAAGAAGAAAAAGTATAAGATAAGGAGAAGATGATTATGGAAGAGATGAGAAAGCAGATATTAAAGTATCTGGAGAAGAACAGCCGCGTAGAATTAGGAGAATTGGCAGTGCTTTTGGACACAGACGAAGTAACGATTGCCAATGAGATGGCACAGATGGAGAAGGAGAAGATCATCTGCGGTTATCATACCCTGATTGACTGGGACAAGGCAGGGGAGGATCATGTGAACGCGCTGATCGAAGTCTGCGTTAAGCCTCAGAGGGACAAGGGGTTTGATAAGACAGCCGAGAGGATCTGTAATTACCCGGAAGTGACGGCAGTTTATCTGACGTCCGGAGGATATGACCTGATTGTGACGGTAGAAGGAAAGACACTTCTGGAAGTCTCAAGATTCGTGTCCGGTAAACTATCTCCCATCGAGGATGTGATAAGTACAACGACACATTTTATATTGAAAAAATACAAAGATCATGGAACATTGATGTTCCGCAAAAATAAATCAGAAAGGATGCCGGTGACGCCATAATGAGAAATCCATTATCAAAGAAAATAGTTGATATTCAGCCTTCAGGAATCAGAAAGTTCTTCGATCTGGTAAGCAGTATCCCGGATGCGATCTCATTGGGTGTGGGTGAGCCGGATTTTGATACGCCATGGCGGATCAGAGAGGAAGGAATCTATTCTCTGGAAAGAGGAAGGACTTTTTATACCTCTAACGCCGGTTTGAAAGAATTAAAAGAAGAGATTGGAAAATATTTACAAAGAAAGATTAATGTTTCTTATGATCCAAACAGTGAGATCATTGTAACCGTAGGCGGGAGTGAAGGAATCGAT
The DNA here is from genome assembly GCA_947564705.1 of uncultured Dorea sp. Taxonomy (GTDB): domain Bacteria; phylum Bacillota; class Clostridia; order Lachnospirales; family Lachnospiraceae; genus Sporofaciens. The sequence goes on from CANODD010000239.1 coordinate 3,827, forward strand.
ATAGCCCTTCGTGCCATGCTGGACCCCGGAGATGAGGTCCTGATCCCCCAGCCATGTTATGTATCTTATCTGCCGTGTACGGTGCTGGCGGACGGGGTGCCGGTAACGATTCCTCTGAAGGAAGAGAATGAATTCCGGCTGACGGCAGAGGAGCTGGAGGCCGCTATAACACCGAGGACAAAGATTCTAGTTCTGCCGTTTCCGAATAACCCTACCGGCGCGATCATGACGAAGGAAGATTTGGAGCCTATTGCGGAGCTGGTGAAAAAGTATGATCTCTATGTACTTTCGGATGAGATATATTCGGAGCTGACCTATAAGACGGAGCATGTATCCATCGCGTCGCTTCCGGGAATGAGAGAGAGAACCCTGGTTATCAATGGATTTTCCAAGGGATTTGCCATGACAGGATGGAGGCTTGGATATATCTGCGGGCCGGAGATTATCACGGAACAGATGTTGAAGATCCATCAATTTGCGATCATGTGCGCGCCGACTAACAGCCAGTACGCGGCGATCGAGGGACTGCGCAACTGTGAGGATGAGGTTTTGCAGATGAGAACCTCATACAATCAGAGAAGAAGGTATTTACTCAATGAATTTAAGAAGATTGGGTTGAAGTGCTTCGAGCCATTCGGCGCTTTCTATGTGTTCCCTTGTATCAAGGAATTTGGAATGACGT
>CANODD010000240.1 GCA_947564705.1 uncultured Dorea sp.
CTTTCCCCGCTTTCCCTGCTTTCCTCTCTGTCTTCTTCCAAATGTTCCATACAGGATTCTCCCAGAGAAAGAACTATCCTTGATGCCTGTTCTGTATCAAGCAGAGCATATCCTTTAAGCAGACATTGATAATACCCCATAAGCTGATCTTCCGATATACTGCCCTCCAACTCCCGAAGCTCCATCTCCGACCCCTCCGCCAATTCCGTAAGTTCCCTCTTATCGCCAAGAAGCGCCCTGGCAGCCGCCCTTATATTCCTGGCCGAGACATATTCACTTCCGATTCCTTTCAGATATTCCAAGCCTTTCTCGTAGTCCTCCACATTCAATATATATAAGATTGCAAGTTCTATACGCAGCTCCCTTTCGTTTGACAGCATAACCCCGTCGGCTTCCTGTTCCTCATTTCCCGTTTCCCTTTGTTCTAATTCTTCCGAATCCATTGAAGAAATCCCTTCTGTCCCCTGTAATTTCCACGCGGCAGTCAAGACAGCTATAGCCGCGCAGACAAGTAAAACCTGCTTCATACCACAAACGGACGATTTTGTTTTCTGTATACACCTTGGAATACTTCTGCGGATCTCTGATATATTCTTATATGATAATCTTGAATTGTCACTCAGACACTTTGATATGATTCTTAGAAATTTTCTTTCTTCCCTTTTGCATAATGCAGGAATCGGCTTTGTCATAGCCAGGAGATATTGTATCGTCTTCCCCAGGCCGTAGATATCTAATTCTAAAGTTGCTCTTTGATAATATGGTTCTCCGGGGGGAAGAAATGCCTCTCTTACGGCACGCTTCCGCATAAGCCTTAACTGCTCCTCATTCGACCCTGCTTCCAGATCAAGAAAATAGATCTCCCCCTCTTCCGTGACCACAATGCTATATGGATTGACATACTGATAATATGGTTTTTTCCGACACCTATGAATCATACCTAGTTGATTCGTAATGTCCCGAATCAATGAAAACAACCGCTCTTTCGTAATATTAGGATGGGCTTTCAGCCAGCCGGCCAATACTTTTCCACCGACATACTCCGAACTGATGTAACACATCTGCCCGTGTTCAATCAGACGAAGTACGTCAAATCCTTCTTTTCCTGCCACACGCATCGCCTCTCTTTCAATACGCTTGTTCTAAAATAAAATATCCTGAAATAACCGGAATAATTAAGAAAACAGATTCTTGAGATATTGTAAGAATGTAACCTAAGATTTAATGAATATTAGAGTGATTTATATATTACTCGCTTTCAGAAAAAAATACAAGTACTTTTTTGGAAAATACCAAAATACCAAAAAAGTACTTGTATCGTTTCTGTTCATATTATTCTATCTGCTCTGAAATACATTTGCCGTACTCCCGGGCGCTTCAGACCCTTTCGGTACCAAACAGATCTCAATTCCTTCCAAACGAAGGGCATAACCGGCCGTCCCCGCTGCCTCTCCGTTCTTCGCCCAGCCCATCCAGCCCATCCGCTGCGCATGGACACGGTAATAAATATCATATTTCCGGGCCATCGTTCCAGTCAGATTGATTTCTATCGCCTCCAGACGCTTCGACTGCCCGCTGGTTCCACTCATAGCGCCGTCCACTTTCCAGTCCAGCCAGCCGTGAGTCTGCACATGCGTTCGATAAGTAATACCGCCGCTGTACGGAACATTCGTCAGACGAAGTTCAATTGCTTCCAGACGCTTCGACCGACCGCTGGTTCCGCTCATCTGCCCGTTATACTTCCATCCCTGCCAACCGTATGTCTGGACATGGCTTCGATAAGAAACATTTGGGCTTTCCGCACCGTCGACCACCGGCTCTCCACCGGTCTTCGCGGTAAAGCTTTCGCCTCTTCCAGAGGCAATTCCCTGCATATTTCGATCAAAATCTTTTCCCTTCTGCACGATTACTATCTGGATTCCTTCCAGACGCTTCCCATATCCGGTGCTGCCGGCTGCCTCTCCGTTTTTCGCCCAGTTCAGCCAGCCATAGGTCTGAGCATGAACACGGTAATACACGTCGTACTTTCCTTTTTCCTCTCCGGTCAGCTGAATCTTCACTGCTTCCAGACGTTTCGATTCACCCGTCGTCCCATTCATCTGACCGTCTGAAGACCAGGGGAGCCATCCATAAGTCTGACAATGAACCGTATATTGAATTCCCAGCTTTGCTCCCATATCCAGCTTGATTTCAATTCCCTCCAAGCGCCTTGCCTGTCCGCTGGTTCCGCTCATGGCCCCGTTCTTAACAAATTCCTGCCAGCCATTGCCCTGAATATGCGTACGGTAAGAAACATTGGGAAGTCTCAATTCCGTCGTTCCACCGCTTCCTCCGGTACTTCCGCTACTTCCTCCGGTACTTCCGCCGCTTCCTCCGGTTGTTCCTCCGTTCCCTCCCGTCGTTCCGCTATTTCCTCCGTTAGTCCCACCTGTGCCGCTTCCGGGAGATTGTGTTTCCTGCACCGTATAATCAAAACCTGCGCTCTTTCCGCCATAAGTTACCACAGCCCTCCGGTTTCCGGCCGTCCTTGTATGAAAGCCCTGTACTTGATAATCTTTACTGTCCAGTGTCTTTTCTCCGCCTGTATAAACAGCCGTAACCTTCAGACCTGCCGTACTGACCGCCTCACCCTTTTTATACTTCGTCTTTGTCGGCGGCGTAATCCGAAGAGACTGCAGTTCCCCCAGGATTTTCTCCGTCTTTACCTTTATCACACTATCCTGCTTCTGATAAGATGCTGAAACTCTTACGTCGTCCCACACCTGGGTAGATAACTGATAGGCCGCGAGACTGTAAAAAACATCCCTATAGGCCGCAGGCGCCGTCACCGGGAGGGTAAATTCCGTCTTTCCTTCCGCGATATTTTTCTTTATCGGATCCACGAACGGATCAGACCACCGATGTATTTCCCCCGTCTTGATAAAGTAATTATTCTTCAACGAGACTGACTCGTACCCCGGTACCGCAGTTTTATGGTCCGAGTGAACCATCCCCATGATCTCATCCGTCAACCCAAAATATGCATGTTTATAATAGTTCGCCTGATTATTGGTGCCCACATCATCCCAAGTCGTATCCACCTGATACCACGCGCCGTCCATCTTCACCGCCGTCCAGACATGACCGTTCCCTGTTATCCTCCCCGTTGGAATCCCTACCTTATTCAGCAGCAGTACATACGCCCGGTGATAAGATTCACAGGTTCCTACTCCTCTGGCGAGAACCCCTTCCGGCGAACAATAATCATAATTATAATCATACTCTGCATGGTCTATAATCCAGTCATGAAGCCATACCGCCTTGTCGAAATCTGTCGAACATGTCTTCAGACATTCTGCCGCAATGCTGCTCACCCTTTCTTCTATCGACGGATAGTTCGCATCCCGGACGGAAAATGTAATCTGTTTTACAACATACTTATTAGTCGTAGTATCACGTACCTGAAAAGCCATTCTATATTCATCCGACGTATAGAATGTAAATTTAATCTCCGCGCTTTCCTGAAACACCTGATTCTTTTTCGTACTTACATCATATACCATAGCGCCGTCAAATGTAGTTATCAGCCCTGCCAGACGGTACTGATACCCCCCTGTTCCTCCGGATGCCCTTATGGTAAATGTCGTGGGGCTTCCGCATTTAATAGTGTTAGGGCAAACCACCTCATCAATCTTCAGTTCACTGTCAACAGACGCAGACTGCAGCTGTTCCAGCGAATTCTCACTTAACTCTTCCTGATCCAAGCTTTCGTCTTTCTGTAAAATCGTTCTTTCCGGCTCCGCCGCATTATCGCCGGTTATGTCCTCCGCCTCTGCCGCATTACTGCCGGGCGTATCTTCCGTCTCTGCAGCATTACTGCCGGTCGTATCTTCCGTCTCTGCCGCATTACTGCCGGTAGCATCTTCCGTTTCCGCCGCATTACTGCCAGTAGCATCTTCCGTTTCCGCCGCGTCACTGTCGGCCATATCCTCCGGTTCTGCCGCTTCACTGCCCGACACGTCCTCCGGCTCTGCATCGTAACCGCCGAACTCCCCATTCTCCAGCTCTGTATCCAAGCTTTCGTCTTCCTGCATAAAATCGTCGGCTACATCTGCACTTATTTCTCCCTGTTCTTCCGCCTCTCCTTCTCTAAACATAGCTTCACCGTCGCCTGTCTCTTCCTCACATTTTATCTGCGCCTCGAAAGCTTCAGCCTCCGATTCTGCGGCATAAACCGGTATTACCGTGTCAGAAAAGAGCAGCGCTGCGGCTAATATCATACCGATCAGCTTTTTTCCTGATTTCATATGGTATTCTTCATCCTCCATAAACATACAATTTTTTTCACGCCAGACCGCCCCCCAAAAAGATCTCTGCAACCTGTCGTCTTTCCCCTTCTTTAACTACGTTGAATCAAAAATCCCACGGGAATAAAACATAGCTTCACACCTCACTTTCTATTCTCTAATATATTATATTTAGATAATAGCATACCCTTTAAAAAAAAGACAGTATATACTGTCTTTTT
>CANODD010000241.1 GCA_947564705.1 uncultured Dorea sp.
ATCAATTCAAAGCATGTCTGGAATTTTCAAGGCCTGATCAGATCTGATCAGGCCTCATATGATCCGGCGCTAAAATTGTCTGTTTCGCGCCCGTTCACTGCGGAGTTTTTCATTGGCGCCTTCTACATTCATCCTTGAGAGGATCAGCATGATGATAATATTAATGATCAGAGGGAGCCACAGATACATGATGTGCAGCATGTTGATACAGGATTCCGGCTGAACCGCGAGTTTGCCGTCGAACTTACTGAATTCCAGTAACCAGCCGGCTACGGCCGTGCCGAGTCCTCCGCCCAGCTTTACTCCAAGAGAAGTGCAGGAATACATGGTTCCGTCCACTCTCTTTCCTTTTGTCAGGTAAGTGTACTCCGAGCAGGAAGCGATCACTGCGTTCATATCTCCCTGCCACGGTCCCTGGCCGAGGGCTGCCAGGGCGGTAAATGCCAGCATCAGGGGAACGCTTCCTATATAACCGGCGAAGACTACCAGGGCTCTGCCGACGACGGCGATCATGTATCCTCTCAGATTAAGCTTGTACATTCCTTTCCATCTGCCGACGAGGGCAGGCGTAAAGACTAACGCGATGATCAGAGGGATGTTGAACGCCCATGAGAATACGCCGTAGAGATTCTCGTTCTTTAGTACATATGTCATGTAGTAGATACCGGAATTGATCATGGCTCCGTATAACTGCTGCAGGATGTAGACGCCGCAGATCATCAGGTAGAACTTGTTGTTTATGAGAATGCGGAGAGCCTCGGCTAATCCATATTTTTCTTCTTTTGATTTATGATCGTCATTTTCATTGAGTTCGCTTTCCGGCAGCTCTTTGACAGAAAGGGCTGAGATTGTATTGATGACCAGTCCCACCGCCGAATAGACGATTGCGACGGTTCTCCATGCCGCCGCGCCGCCGCCGCATTTTGCGACAAAGCCGATGGTGACCGACTGGATAAGCAGGCTGGTGGAAAAAGCAAAGATGAATCGGTAGGAACCCATCTGAACCCGTTCTTTGCTGTTCTTTGTTACCAGTGAGGTGAGGGCGGAATAGGCGATATTATTCGCCGTATAGAATACGCCGTTTAATAAAGTATAGGCAATAAAGAACCATGCGTACTGCGCCGTTGCTCCCAGGTTTGCAGGAATCGCGAAGATTGCCGCAAGCGTAACCGCACAGCCGATATAGCCGTACAGCATCCAGGGCCTTGCTTTTCCGAGACGGCTGTGGGTCTTGTCGATCATGGCGCCGAAGAAGATATCCGTAAAACCGTCAAATAGTTTTGAGACTGCGATTAATGTGCCTACAATACCTGCCGAGAGACCGATTGTGTTGGTCAGATAGATCATGACAAATGAGGACAGGAATGCATATACTACATTTCCTGCAATATCTCCGGAACCGTAGCCTACTTTGTTATACCACTTTAAATAAGTCTTTTCTTTCATAAAAATCTCCATTCCGCCGCCTTGGACCGGCGGCACAAATAGTAATGTTGCCGACAGGCAAATTAATTTAAGGTGTCATAAATGGTATTAATTTAAATTCAAAACAAAATCTTGTATCATTGAAGCAATATTTGCTCAATACTTCGGGACCGCAGCTATTGGAACCGATACCGTTTTGTGCATAGTCCAGACATAGTATGGAGCTTCCCGATTCTTCTAATTCATAATTATGTGCTTTCTTTTCCAGTTCTTCCTGTGAGTAGACGGACGCATGGAAAGAAAATGTGTGCTCTGAGACGGCGGCAATCCCGAACCGGCCGCTGCTGAGTTTCACATAGTCACAGTCGAAATGGCTGCCGTTCTCCTGAGGGCGGATATAATCTTCGTGTAATTCCCTGATCTTTGCGCTGTATAGTCCGTGACTGGACGCCCTGTGTTTATCGCGGTAGCTTTCGCAGGGACCATAGCCGTAATACGATACGTTCTCGAGTTCCTTCGGAAGGAAGAGACGGATTCCGAACCTGGGCAGCGCGGGAAATTCATCGTCTTTAACAATGTTCAGCGACGCTTTGATACCGCCGTTATTATCGATGGTCCAGACAGCCCGGATATCCAGTATACGCTGTACGGAAGCCGCGGATATGGACATGGTGCTGATGATTACGATGCTTTCTCCGGATTCATCGACGGTAGTTTTGTAGGCTCTGGTACAGGCTTCGTGGAAATGCGCTTTCTTCCATTCAGTCTTTATATACATATCGTTGTCTGTGGGAGCTCTCCAGATGTTAAGCTCCATCGGGCTGTCCAGATATTCTCTGCCGCCATAACAGATGCTTTTGAATAATCCGTTCTTCTTGCTGTAGGTGTAGGTGAAGTCCTTACAGTCCAGGATTATCTCACAGTCTGTCTCTGTCACCTTGACGGAAGCGCCCGGGGATATTTTTTGTTCCAGCCACCGGACAGCCGTCTGGTTCCGGCCGTCTTCATTTTCCAGAAGGATCTCGTCAAAGCCGAGTACATGGCCTTCCGGAACCAGAGGAGATTCGTTCAGGAGCCGGTAGGTGAGCTTCAGATAAGTCTTGCCGGCTTCCGGAATCGTCAAATCGAGTGCGGCGGCGGCTTCGCCGTGAGGCTTGACAGATACCGCCGGAACATTTCCCGCGTCGATACAGACGCCGTCGCGGGTTACTTCATAGCAGACAGATGCATAATCTTTCAGGTCTGTAAAATCAAGATAATTATGAAGTTTTAATTCTTTCGCTGCCGGGTCGTAGGAGAGCGCCCTCGCCGGACGGTGAATGTTCTTGTATTCGAGCAGCCCGGTGTGAGGCGTACGGTCTGGATAGACGAGGCCGTCCATGCAGAAATTGCTGTCGTGGATGGTTTCACCGTGATCTCCGCCGTAGAGGTATCGGGATTTCCCGTTCCTGGATTTCCCGGCATAGACGGCGTGGTCGCACCATTCCCATACGAATCCGCCGCACATAATATCATGGTCCTGGATCAACTGAAAATAATCTTCGAGATCTCCGGGGCCGTTTCCCATAGAGTGTCCGTATTCCACCAGAAGAAACGGTTTGCACGCATCCTTTTCGAGATATTCTTCGATCTCTTCAAAAGGGGGATACATCCTGCTGTACAGGTCAAGAGCGGAATAATCATAGGTTACGTCATAATTGCGGTATCGGGCGCTTTCATAGTGCGTGATTCTTCCCGGGTCAAATTCCTTCGTCCACCGAAGCGCTTTCTCAAAATTGCAGCCGTAGGCGCTTTCATTTCCCATAGACCACATGAGGATGCACGGACGGTTCTTATCACGCTGGACCATAAGGCGTACGCGGTCCAATATAGACTCCTCCCATACCGGATTGTCTGCGATACTTTTGTTCCAGCCTTTGAATCTGTTATAATCTGTGTCTTCTTTGTAATAGATCATGCAGGGGCCGTGGGCCTCGATGTCCGCCTCGTTCATGACCATAAAGCCGTATCTGTCGCATAACTGATAGAAATAAGGGGCGTTCGGATAGTGACTGGAACGGATGGCGTTAAAATTATGCTGCTTCATCATAGCGAGATCTGCCGTAAGCTGTTCTATGTTGATGGTGAAACCAGTGACAGGATTGGAGTCATGCCGATTGACGCCGTGGAATTTTACCTTCTGCCCGTTCAGGAAGAGGATGTTATCTTGAATCTGAATGGTTCGGAAGCCTACGTGATCCGTGATAGTTTCGTTCTCCGTCTCGATGACAAGCGTATATAAGACGGGGGTTTCTGGGTTCCATAATGTGGGGTTTTGTACCTCTAAAGAGATGTGGTTTGACTTTGTTTCACCGGATGTTATGAGCTGGTTTTGAGGATCGTAGATCGCTGCCCTTGTATAAACGGGCTGATCCATATAAGAGATATCCAGACTGACTTCGGCTTTTTCTTTGCCGATTGCGGTTGTGATATGGTAGTCGCTGACAGATTGCTCTGGCCTTTGCAGCAGATAGACGTCCCGAAAGATTCCGCTCATACGGAATTTGTCCTGGTCTTCCAGATAACTGCCGTCGCACCACTTCAAGACCAGAACGGCGAGGGTATTCCTTCCGTCCTTTATTGCGGCCGTAACGTCAAATTCGCTTGTCGCATGGGAGACCTGGCTGTATCCGATGTAAGAGCCGTTAAGCCATACATAGAAACAGGAGTCCACGCCTTCAAAATTCAGATATGCCTTCGGCGCCGAGGGGTCTTTCCGGTAATCGAACCTGTGGACGTACGCGCCGCAGGGGATATCCTGAGGAACATACGGCGGATCAAAAGGAAAGGGATATCTGATGTTGGTATACTGGTGGGAATCGTATCCATACATCTGCCAGACGCCGGGGACTTTCAGATTATCGAAAGCAGACGTGTCGTAATCGGGATCGAAGAACGGGTCTTCTACATCGCAGACACTTTCGAAGTATCTGAATTTCCAGTTGCCGTTCAGGAGCATCATACGATCGGACGCTTCTCTGTGTTCGGCATGGGAACAGGTGTATCCTTCTTGCCATCGCCACCG
>CANODD010000242.1 GCA_947564705.1 uncultured Dorea sp.
ACCTCACATAGACTATACTAAATACGCTTAGAGGTGCTTCAAGATCTCCCTCCGTATATTTTTGCATATAATATCTTTCTTCTGCAGATGTGAGGGGTTGGGGAAAAGATTTCAAAAGAAGCACCTCTAAGCGTATTTAGTATAGTCTATGTGAGGTCTTTCCTTTTTGTGCTTTTCCACATAAAATAGTCCGTTATCAGGCTGTCCCGCAGCAATCCCGCTCTTCCGCCCGTCTCAGGATATCGTACCGGCAGGCCCTGCACCCTAAGTCCACATACAGCACCTGCTTCGGATGCGGCGCGCTTTCCTGTTCCCTTCCTTCTTCGTCCACAATTCTTTGCACCGCCGTCTCTATGTTCCTGCCGTCCGGCTTCATGATCTCAATACGTTCTCCCACCGAAAACTTATTCCGCTGCTCGATCCGGTACATCCCTTCCTTTTCCTCTCCGATGATTCCAAGATAGGTATATTCTTTCACATACGTATTATTGTCATAGATCTGGCTGGTTTCATCCGGTTTACCGAAATAAAATCCTGTGGTAAACTGCCGGTAAGTACAGTTAGAAATCTGATCCAGATACCAGGGCATATTCGCCCGGTATTTCTCCGGATCTTCCAGATAATCGTCGATTGCCTTCCGGTAAGTTCTGGCAACCGTCGCCACATACAGCGCTGTCTTCATGCGCCCTTCAATCTTAAAACTGTCGATTCCCGCGCCGATCATCTCCGGAATATGTTCAATCATACAGAGATCCTTGGAGTTAAAGATAAAGGTTCCCCGCTCATTCTCATACACCGGCATATACTCGCCCGGACGCGTCTCTTCCACAACCGAATATTTCCACCGGCACGGATGGGTGCAGGCGCCCTGATTCGCGTCTCTTCCGGTAAAATAATTGCTCAGAAGACACCTGCCGGAATAGGAAATGCACATGGCGCCATGGATAAAGCTTTCGATCTCCATCTCCTCTGGTATATGTTCCCGGATCTCCCGGAGCTCTCTTAAGGACAGCTCTCTGGCGGAGACTACCCTCTTCGCCCCTAATTTCCACCAGAACCGGTAGGTCCCGTAATTGGTGTTATTCGCCTGGGTGCTGATGTGCCGTTCAATCTCGGGGCAGATCTCCTTCGCCAGCTCAAAAATTGCCGGATCCGCGATAATCAGCGCATCCGGTCTCATTTCCTTTAATTCATACAGATATTCTCTTACTCCGTCAAGATCATCGTTGTGGGCAAGGATATTCACAGTCACATGGACTCTTACGCCATGGTCATGGGCAAAATCAATTCCCGCTTTCATATCTTCTCTGGAAAAATTCTTAGCCTTAGCCCGCAGACCGAAAGCTTCTCCCCCGATATAAACTGCATCCGCACCGAATACCACCGCCGTCTTCAGTACTTCCAGACTGCTTGCCGGGATCAATAATTCCGGATGTCTCTTATTCATATATCCTTCTCCTCCTGGTTCTTTACCTTTTTACACTGAGCGCCACTCCGTCTCCCAGCGGAAGAATCGACGTCTTAAGCCGGCTGTGATGCTTCAGTTCATACAGATACTCACGCATACGGCTGTGGATCGTCCGGTTGCGCCGTTCCACCGCGAACCGTGATTCGATCACATCCCCGTCCTGCAGCACATTATCCGACAGCAGCACTCCATTGTCCGACAGCAGCCGGACCGCCTCCGGCAGATAATGGATATACTGCCCCTTAGCAGCGTCCATGAAGATAAAGTCGTACGGTCCCTCAAGCGTCTGCATGATCTTAAGGGCGTCTCCCTCCAACAGGGTTATCTTCTCTTCTTTCCCGGCACGCCTGAAATTCTCCCGGGCAATCGGGATTCTCTTCTCATATTTCTCTATGGTTGTAACATGCCCGTCTTCTGGCATATATTCACTCATCAGGATCGCTGAAAAACCAATGGCCGTCCCGATCTCAAGGATTCGGGACGGTCGTTTTATCATAAGAAGCACCTTTAAAAAGCTCTGTGTCTCCTTGCGGATTACAGGCACATACGTGTCTGACGCTTCTTGCTCTATCTGCTCAAGAATCTGGCTCTCAGGACTCTCCAGAGACTGGATATATGTGGTTACTCTCTGTTCTTTCCATTCCGGCATTACGATACTTCTCCTATCTTTTGGACGTCTATTCCAACGACTCCTCCTGCAATCTGTCTAATTCCGCCATACATTCGTCCACAGACGCGCCGTTCATCAATTCACGTACAATTAAGCAGGTATTTCCCCACTGTTCTACCTTCATGCTGGCATTGGACGCAAGGACGTAGGTTCCCTCATTGACCAGGTCATTCAACGGCCTCAACGCAGGTACACACTCCACCTCCACATTCTTGGATGGAGAGATGACCTGGTTCGTCTCGGAATAGACCTCCAGCGCTTCGTCGGAAAGGATCACCTCAAGCACATCCATAGCGTCGTCCTTATGCTCTGCCTCGATCCCGACTGAGAATCCTGTCATAGACATGATGGGCATCTGGCCGCGGTCGCTTGGAAAACCGATCACTTCCATGTCAAAATCCAGATCCCCATAAGCCGTCTCTGCATTCGCCGCTCCCCAATACGCCATCACGATCGGAGTCTTCTGCTCCTTGAAATCAGGACCCTCGCCCTCAATCGCCTCATAGGTGTATGCCGTCTTGGCGTCAATATAGCCCAGATCGAACATCTCCTTTAAATACTCGAATCCCTTACGCATATAATCGCTGTATTTACGCTCTCCCTTATTGAGTGCTTCAATCTCTGCTTCCGTGTTATCCCCGTTATACAGGTCGGCGTATGCCTGTGCAAAGACAAAGGTCTCCAGCCACCAGCGATTCGCCCCCACCGGAGTCTCGATTCCGTTCTCTTTGAATACCCTGCAGCATTCCAGAAATTCTTCCGGAGTATTCGGCATATCCAGATCATACTCGTCAAACATATCCTTATTTACAAACAATCCATAGACTACAACCTCCTGGGGTATCCCCATCAGTTTCCCGTCTACCGTATTTGCCGTCTTCACCACTTCCCTTAGATTATCCACACAGTCAAGTCCCGACAAATCCGCAAGCTTCCCTTCCTCTCCCATCTTCTGCAAGACATCCGGATTCAGCAGATAGAAATCATCCATATTGTTCCGAATCCGGTCAAGCGATACATCATCATAAGTCTTCTCCTGATAATTTTCGGACGTATAGGTATTATATTCTACCATCAGATCAAGCCTCTCTTCGGCCATGATTATCGTCTGATCAAAGGCCGTCCTTGCTACATTCTCGGCATCCGGTTTCGACCTCTCCATCGGAGCGAACAGAACAACCATCTTCTCTTCGCTTTTCTCATCTCTGATCAGATTCTCATCCGGCGTTTTCTGCCCCCCGCAGGCTGACAATGACAAAACCATGGCGCCGATCACTAAAATGACCGCTGATCTTCTCTTATTTCTTCCCATTACATACTCCTTTTTATATACAATTACTTATCATTATAAAACATCTGACACGCATCGCGGAATGCTTTAACGCAGATACAGCTTAAACACCCGTCTCAATAATTCCATATCGACAGGTTTTGCTATATGGGCGTCCATCCCGGCATCCATAGCGTCTTTTACATCCTCCGCAAAAGCATTGGCCGTCATCGCAACAATCAGTATGAATTTTGAGTCTTCACGCTCCAGATTCCGGATCGCCCTTGTTGCCTCATAGCCATTCATAACCGGCATCTGAACATCCATCAGAATCGCATCATACTCTCCCGGCGCAGACTGCTCAAACCTCTCTACCGCCAGCCGTCCGTTTTCCACGATCTCGCACGTCGCATCCTCTATATCCAGAAGTTCCTCTATGATCTCCGCATTGATCTCATTATCTTCCGCCACAAGGAAATGCCTGCCCGCAAAAGAACCTACTTCCTCTTCCTGCCTGTCATTTTCCTTCTGAGACTGTTCCTCAAAATACTCGATCAGCTTTTCCTTAAACGCGGAAACAAAGAAAGGCTTAGACAAAAAGCCGTCGATTCCCGCCTTCATCACTTCTTCCTGCATCTCCTCCCAGTCATAGGACGTCAGCAGAAAAATCGGAATCTTCTTCGATATATCAGTTTTCATCCGTCTTGCCGTCTCTATGCCGTCCATACCGGGCATATTCCAATCCATCAGGGCAACCTGATAATCTTCCCCTTTCTGGCAGGCCGTCTGCCTCAGGCGCAGCGCCTCTTCTCCTGTATACGCCGCATCCACCCGAACCCCTGTATCCTCCATAAGAGCCTGGACCGTCTCGCAGACATCCGCTTCGTCGTCCACCACAAGAATCTTTGATATACCACGCTCTTTCCAGAACTGCGCATCCGCCTTCGTATCCGGTATACGAAGCTCCAGGTCAACGGTAAAGATGGTTCCGACATCTACTATGCTGGCAACCTCTATCGTTCCGCCCATAAGCTCCACGATATTCTTCGTGATCGCCATACCAAGACCGGTTCC
>CANODD010000243.1 GCA_947564705.1 uncultured Dorea sp.
ATTCGTATCCATCATCGTGATCGAAGGCGAATGCACCATCACGAACGGCGACACCTCATCCTTCGCGACTTCTTCTTTGATCACTGCCTCCAGTCTTTCCAGATCAAATGCATTGACCTCCGTCACGTGCTTCACACCGACGGCACGGCAGAGCGCCGGAATGTCGATGGCGTAAGTCGGATCTCCCTGCAGAGTCTTTCCGGTCGCCGCATGATCCTGATGCCCGGTCATGCCTGTGGTAGAATTATCCAGTATCAGCACTGTTCCGGTGGATTTATTATACGTCATATTCATCAGAGAGTTCACGCCTGTATGCAGGAACGTGGAATCGCCGATCGCCGCTACCCAGTTCTTTATGTATTCTTTTCCTTTTGCCTTCTCCATCCCGTGGAGTGTGGAGATACTTGATCCCATACACATCGTCGTGTCAACCACACTGAGGGGCGCGACAGCCCCTAAGGTATAACATCCGATATCCCCCGCCACATGGAGATTCAGCTTCTTCACCACATAATAGACGCTTCTGTGGGGACATCCCGGGCAGAGAATCGGCGGTCTTACCGGAACCTGCGCAGGTTCTGCGATCCTGAGCTCTTCTCCGAGGATTGCCCTGCGGATCATGTTCGCGCTGTACTCTCCCTGTACGGTAAAGAGTTCTTTCCCTGCCGCCTTGATTCCCCAGGACTTCACCTGTTCCTCGATAACCGGGTCCAACTCTTCGATAATATATAACGTCTCTACCTTGGATGCAAAGTCTTCGATTAATTTCTTTGGAAGGGGATTCACCATACCAAGCTTCAAGACAGAAGCCTCCGGCAGAACTTCCTTCACGTACTGATACGGGATACCGCTGGTAATTATGCCGATCCTGGTGTCATTCATCTCTACCTTATTAATAGGAAGCGTATTTGCCGCTTCCGCCAGTTCTAAATTCCGCTTCTCAATCTCAACATGGCGGAGCTTCGCATTTACCGGCATCATAACCGTCCTGCGGATATCCTTCTCATAAGGCTTATCCTCTACCTCCTGCCTCTCGTCAAGCTCCACGATTCCCTGGGAATGTGCAAGCCTCGTCGTCGTACGGAACACAAAGGGACGGTCGAACTTCTCACTTAGCTCAAAAGCCTGCTTCATAAATTCCTTCGCCTCAGAGCTGTCTGAAGGTTCCAATACAGGAAGCTGCGCCGCCCGCGCCACCATCCTGGTATCCTGCTCGTTCTGAGAGCTGTATAGTCCCGGATCATCGGCAACCACGATGACCAAACCGCCGTTAACCCCCATATAGGACACGCTGTAAGCCGGGTCTGCCGCAACGTTGAAGCCTACATGCTTCATGCAGGACATCGCCCGGGTTCCTGCAAGAGACGCTCCTACCGCAACCTCCGTCGCAACTTTCTCGTTCGGCGACCACTCACAGTACAGGTCGTCTTTATACTGTACCAGATATTCACTGATCTCGGTACTCGGAGTGCCGGGATATGCGGCGGATACCTTCACTCCCGCCTCATAAGCGCCCCTGGCAATCGCCTCGTTGCCGAGCATTATGACTTTCTTCTTCTCTGACATTCTATATTCCATCCTTTCGTAACTTTATCTGCCTGTGCATCAAAAAAAGGATTCTCACCCGCACAAATAGAAATTCTTTAATAGTATACCATAATACTTTTCCTGATTAAAGTGTTATTTTTTGCAACTTACATGTTTTTAACCCCTATATTTGTTCTTTACTATGACATTTACATGTATAGCTCCCGACCCTTACCCGAATGACCGCAACCGTCTTCTCAAGCTTTGGATTGGCTGCAAAGTCCGGAAAATCTTTTCCTGTCTGATGCTTCATAATCACTGCGAGGGCTTTCAGTTTCTCCTGCGGGTCTTCCACTATCTCCGCCTTTCCGTCCCCGATCACGCTTCCATAGTAATAGCTGTATTGACATGCAACATTTCCTTCTATTAACTCATGGCCGCAGTCCATCTCTACCCCTACCATAGAATTTTTTCTGATCAGTTCTAATTTCCTTCCCTCTCTGGCTCCATGAAAATACAGGGTCAAACCGTCTTTCTCAAGTTCATATCCAAAGTTCATCGGCACTATGTAGATCCGATCGCCGTCTGCCATGCCTAACCGGCATACCTTACAGGCATCAAGAATCTCCTGTATCTCTTCCATATTCTTCACTTCACGGTCGTCTCTTCTCATCGTTTTTTCGTCCTTTCTTCCATATTGTTGATCATTATATCATAACGCCAAGATACCCTTCTAGTCTCTTTTTCTCCTTTCTCCCTACTGCTTTCCGATAGTCTCTGCGCATCTCCTCATACGACCGGTCGTCAATCACCTGTTTCTTTTTTGAAAATTCTCTATGATACAGGAAATAACTCTCCTCATCTCCCAGTTCTATCGCCTTATCCAGACAAAGCCTTGCAAGCGCTCTGTCCCTTTTACATATCGCGCCTTGCAGGAACACAATCCCCAGTTTCCTATATGCCGTTTTGCTTCCCTTTAAAGCCCTTACCAGTAGATTTCGTATCCTTTTATCCATATCTGCACGCCTCCTTGCCTTTGATGATCTAAGGATAACACGTAGGTTTCTAATTCTAAGAATACGGTTTCCGGAGTTCTTCACAACGCTTTATTAAATCAGCCAGATTCCAACTGAAATATTTCCTTTACACGGAGCTGTGCATAAAAAGAGGCTGTCTATCTATTCGTAAAATCACTGTCGAGTCTATTTCCAAAGATACCACGCCGGGGCAAACGTCACGTCCCGCCCATAGAATATCAGCGTGGCGATATTATCCTGCAGACTAATCTGTACGCTGTAATCCGGCATCATTATGTTCCATTCTTTACCCTCTATCTTCTTTACCTCCTGCGTTATATTCCGGACCAGTTCTATATAAGCGTCGATCTCTTTTTCAGAGACACCTTCTATCTCTATATACACTCCGTAAAAATCATCTGTCAAATTATCGCCGGATTCCGGATAGACAACATTCCCCTCCTCATCCTTCGTAAAACTCAAATACCCTGCCGCCTCAGAATCATACCACTCAGGCGTCAGCAGCAAAACCGGCATATTATTCATAGCTAGCGATATATTCTTCCACGTTCCGCCGTCGCCTTTTTCGATTATCTGTTCCAATTCATAAATATCCGCCTGCATGGCGGCCTCCAGATCAGCCCTGTCGATCAAAATTTCCTGTATGTTGTCCAGGCATTGATCCTCCTGCTTTTCCATCTCACTCTTACTGTCGTTCCACTTCAGGCTCTCCCTTGCAAGCGTCGGATATTTTTCTAAAAAGTTTTCCCAATACTCCTCTGCCTTCTCTTTATCTTTCATCGTCAAAAGCAGGTAATTCAAAGTATTGCATTCTGACTCAAGCCAATAGGAGAGGTATTCCCTTTCAAGAGCTATATCCTCCTTCAGGCGTTCCACCGAATTAGAAAAGAATATGTCTTCTTCCAATGATTCCAATAGGCGGTTTCTTACAAATGTATGGGATTCCTCCAGATCATTCTCAATCGTTCTCAACTGTTCTGACTGGAAAGATACATCCATTCCGACTTTCGCCAATGATAAGGAAACAACTCCTTTATCAGAACCAGATGATAAAGCCCACGCTGATGCTGATCCGGATAAGACGCCAGATAAACGACCGCGTTCGAACCCTTTCCCATCAGTGATTCAATTGTACAGTACATTCCGGGGAACTCAAGTTTCGCTCCCTTCTCAAGACACTTCCTGCCGTCCATCTCCGCCCTCATTTCTGTACAGATATGTTTATCATTTATACTCAGAATCTTTTTTCACCTGATAAAAAGCCGGTGCAAAAAAATTCCAGGAATATTTTTACACTTACAGTATATCGTCCGCATAATCATGGACTTGATTCTGATTTCCGCCGACTGATACCTCCTTCTTCACTTCCTTACGCTCTCCGAACATCTCTTTAAATATCCCGCGCATCCGGACGTCCATCTCAAGCATATCCTCCACGCAGATGCAATAAAGGATCAGCCAGTCAAAGGGCGACCGCGGATCCAGCGGAGCAAATCCGCACAGTGACAACATGTAATTCAAACGAACATAGAGATCCTCAAAAACATCGTCTCTGGTCAAGCACATATCCATATCTTCATAGATATATCCCGCCGTCTCACCTTTTTCTGCCCTTTCAAAAGATAATGTCGTTCTGTCGCCGGATGAATCTGCCCAGTCCCACTCCTCTTCGCTCCAGTCCATTCCTTCGTCTGTGGCAAGGAACAAAAGGATCAGAACCTTCCGGGTTACGTCCGCCTTTCTGCATTTCATCTTAGATAACATGGACTCATCCGGCCAGCTCGCGCTGACATTCTCCTGTATCTTTGTGAAAACTATTTTTTCCTCTTCCGTAAGTTGGTTATCTTCTTCCTTTTCC
>CANODD010000244.1 GCA_947564705.1 uncultured Dorea sp.
CGGCAAGATATGAGACGACCTCCGTGAAGATCGGGGCCGGACAGTATCGGTTCACCGTCGCGGCGTCAAAGATCGTATTCGAAGGTTTTCGTTCCGTCTATATGGAAGCGGAAGAAGAGAAAGAGAAGAGCAACGTTCTGATGAAGGGATTGGACCGGGATACGAAGCTGTCGAAGACGGAGTTTGAGACGAAGCAGCATTTTACACAGCCGCCGGCTCACTACACGGAAGCAGCTCTGGTGAAGACCCTGGAAGAATTAGGAATCGGACGTCCGAGTACCTACGCGCCGACGATCTCCACCATTATTGCCAGACGTTATGTGGCGAAGGAGAATAAGAATCTCTATCTGACAGAGATCGGCGAGGTTGTGAATCATATCATGACGGAATCCTTCCCGAGTATTGTGGATGTGAATTTTACAGCCAACATGGAGAGTCTTCTGGACGGTGTCGCAGAGGGCAAGGTGAAGTGGAAGACGATTATAGAGAATTTCTATCCGGATCTTGAAGAGGCGGTTGAAAAAGCAGAGGAAGAGCAGGAACAGGTGAAGATCGAGGATGAGGTGACGGATGTGATCTGTGACCAGTGCGGCAGGAACATGGTTATAAAGTACGGGCCGCACGGTAAGTTCCTGGCTTGTCCGGGATTCCCGGAATGCAGGAATACAAAGCCTTATCTTGAGAAGATCGGCGTTCCGTGTCCGGTGTGCGGGAAGGATGTGGTGATCCGCAAGACGAAAAAAGGCAGAAAGTATTATGGATGTGAAGATAATCCGGAATGCGAGTTTATGTCGTGGCAGAAACCATCCGTGAAGAGATGTCCGAGATGCGGAAATTATATGGTTGAGAAGGGGAACAAGCTTCTTTGCAGCGACGGGCAGTGCGGGTATGTAGAAAATAAAGAAAATAACAAGGGAAATAAAAAATAATTTGGAAATTCATTGTAAAAGATGAAATTGTATGATAATATAACTCTCAAAGGATGGAGGTATGTCAATGAGTGTACAGTTATTAGATAAGACCAGAAAAATCAATAAATTACTGCACAACAATAATTCAAGTAAGGTAGTATTTAATGATATCTGTGATGTACTTACTGAAATCTTGGGTTCCAATGTGTTAGTAGTTAGCAAGAAGGGGAAGATACTGGGGCAGAGCAAATGTGAAGAAGTACCGTGTATCAGGGAACTGATCGAGCAGGAGGTCGGACGGCATATTGATGTGATGCTCAATGAACGCCTGCTGAGTATATTATCGACAAAGGAGAATGTGAATCTGCAGACGCTGGGGTTTTCGGAAGAAGCAGTATCGGGATATCAGGCGATCATTACCCCCATTGATATCGCGGGAGAACGGTTAGGTACATTGTTCATCTATAAGAAAGGACAGATGTACGAGATTGACGATATCATATTGAGCGAATACGGTACGACGGTAGTAGGGTTAGAGATGCTGCGCTCCGTGAACGAGGAAAGCGCAGAAGAGACCAGGAAAGAGCACATTGTCCAGTCCGCGATCAGTACGCTTTCCTATTCCGAGTTAGAAGCGATCATCCATATTTTTGAAGAACTGAACGGGACAGAAGGGATTCTGGTTGCCAGCAAGATTGCTGACCGGGTGGGGATTACCAGATCGGTGATCGTCAATGCCCTTAGAAAGTTCGAAAGCGCGGGAGTGATTGAATCGCGTTCTTCCGGAATGAAGGGAACTTATATTAAAGTAGTGAACGATTATGTGTTCACGGAGTTAGAGCATATCAAAGCAGAGCGTATGAAATAGCCAAAAGAGGGTATTGGGAAACTGATACCCTCATTTGTGCGGAAAAGGAGTAAAGCAGAGTGTATGTATGAAGCATGTTCAGCAAAGATCCGGATGTATTGCATGATACTTAAGGAAGGTCGTTTTGATGAAAAAATCCATCATTGCAGCGTGATTTCGTATAAACCGGAGGAAGAGTGTATATACTTAATTGCAGAGGATACAGAACTTACGGAATTCTCTCTGGAGGGCAATTATGAATGCAGGATCAAAGTGCCGGATGGCGAGGACACCTGTATGGGGGTCATAAAAGAACGATATTGGAATAAGGCAGGAAGGATACTGAAGTTTCAAGTTAAGAACGGATTTTATAAAAATCTTGTAAACTAATATAAAGTGTGTTGACAAAGTCAGAAGAGAGTGCTATTTTATATCTAGAGTTTCTTAGCACTCTCTTTTTATGAGTGCTAACAACATAGATATAAACTGAAGGAGGCATAAATATGAAATTAGTACCATTAGGAGACAGAGTTGTATTGAAACAGTTGGTTGCAGAAGAGACCACGAAATCCGGAATCGTGATTCCGGGACAATCCAAAGAGAAACCGCAGCAGGCAGAAGTGATCGCCGTAGGACCGGGCGGAACTGTAGATGGAAAAGAAGTGAAGATGAACGTTGCGGTGGGGCAGCAGGTTATCTATTCCAAATATGCGGGAACGACCGTAGAGATTGAAGACGAAGAATTTATTATCGTAAAGCAGGATGATATCCTGGCAGTCTGTGAGTAGAGTAGTGATGCCGGTTGGCTTGAGATAAATGTAATGTGATTGACGCATTGTTTAGAGAAACAAGATAATGAATCAAATGAATAAAAGATTGCAGGAGGCATGATAGTTATGGCAAAGGAAATTAAATACGGCGCTGAAGCCAGAAGCGCATTGGAATCAGGAGTAAATCAGTTGGCAGATACCGTCAGAGTAACGCTTGGACCAAAGGGACGTAATGTAGTTCTGGATAAGTCCTTCGGCGCTCCGCTGATCACGAACGACGGCGTGACGATCGCGAAAGAGATAGAGCTTGAAGACGCGTTCGAGAATATGGGAGCACAGCTGATCAAAGAAGTTGCGTCTAAGACGAACGACGTAGCCGGAGACGGAACAACGACGGCAACCGTACTTGCACAGGCTATGGTTCATGAAGGAATGAAGAACTTAGCGGCGGGAGCGAACCCGATCATTCTCCGCAAGGGTATGAAGAGAGCTACGGATACGGCGGTAGAAGCCATCGCGAAGATGTCAAGCAAATTAAAAGATAAGGCTCAGATCGCAAGAGTAGCGGCGATTTCCGCAGGCGACGACGAGGTAGGCGAGATGGTTGCAGACGCTATGGAGAAGGTTTCCAACGACGGCGTTATCACGATCGAGGAATCCAAGACCATGAAGACAGAGCTTGACCTGGTTGAAGGTATGCAGTTTGACCGCGGATATGTATCTGCTTATATGGCGACAGATATGGATAAGATGGAAGCGGTTCTGGAAGATCCGTATATCCTGATTACAGATAAGAAGATCTCCAATATTCAGGATATCCTTCCTCTGTTGGAGCAGATCGTACAGTCCGGCGCAAGGCTTTTGATTATCGCGGAGGATGTAGAGGGCGAGGCTCTTACTACATTGATCGTCAATAAACTTCGCGGAACCTTTAACGTAGCCGCTGTCAAAGCGCCTGGTTACGGCGACAGAAGAAAAGAGATGCTGAAAGATATCGCGGTTCTGACGGGCGGCCAGGTTATCTCTGACGAGCTTGGCATGGACTTAAAAGAGACGACGATGGATCAGTTAGGACGCGCGAAGTCTGTCAAGGTTCAGAAGGAGAATACGGTGATCGTTGACGGCCTGGGCGATAAGAAAGCGATTTCCGACCGGGTATCTCAGATCAAGATGCAGATCGAAGAGACTACTTCTGATTTCGATAAAGAGAAGCTTCAGGAAAGACTTGCGAAGCTCGCAGGCGGTGTTGCTGTAATCCGTGTAGGCGCAGCGACAGAGACAGAGATGAAGGAAGCAAAGCTCCGTATGGAAGACGCGCTTGCGGCGACAAGGGCGGCGGTAGAAGAAGGAATTATCGCCGGAGGCGGTTCCGCATATATCCATGCAGCGAAGGAAGTTGAAGCTCTGGCAGAGAGCATGTCCGGAGACGAGAAGACAGGCGCTAACGTCGTATTGAAGGCTCTGGAGTCTCCGCTGTATCATATCGTTGCGAATGCAGGATTGGAAGGTGCGGTAATCATCAATAAGGTGAAGGAATCTGCTCCAGGCGTGGGATTTGACGCTCTTACAGAGAAATATGTAGATATGGTTGAGGGAGGAATCCTTGATCCGGCTAAGGTTACAAGAAGCGCTCTGCAGAATGCGACAAGTGTTGCGTCTACATTGTTGACAACAGAGTCTGTTGTGGCGAATATCAAAGAGGACGCACCGGCAATGCCGGCAGGAGCAGGCGGCGGAATGGGTATGATGTAGAATGAACGCATTTACCTTCTTATAAAGTATTAATTTTTGGAAAACTCCTTATATGAGGAGTTTTCTTTTTATATAAAAGTATATAGGGGAAGATGCTGAAAGTTTGGCAGATAATGAGCTTACGAAGGA
>CANODD010000245.1 GCA_947564705.1 uncultured Dorea sp.
ATAAATCCGCAGATAAAACCGATCATACCGCCGCAGACGAGGGACTGGATGAATCTTTTGCGTGGTTCTACCGCCGCCATGGCTTCTTTGGTTGTCATGACAGGTTTTATGATGAATTTGATTCCCAGAAGGAGGGTCATGAATACCGAGAAACTGCCCATAGTCTGATTCGGTACGAGGTTTGCGATAAAACTTCCCACCAGAGTAAAGCAAAGTACAGAAATCATCATGACGATCCCGTTTTTGATATCGAGATTCTTGTTCTTTCCATAAGTATAAGCGCTGACGGCGCTGGCAAGGACGTCGCTTGCGAGAGCGATTCCTACGGCGTCGTATGCAGGCATGTGAAGAAAGGTGATGAGCATAGGACTGATCACCGCGGCGGCGCTCATTCCGGCGAAACCGGTTCCTAATCCGGCGCCGATTCCCGCAATAAAGCATATCATAAATTTCGTAAGCATTCTTATATTCCTCCATCCGTATATTTATCCGTTCAAACTCTTATATGATACGATTATGATACGATATAGGGATGATTGTCAAGTAGGAAGTCGCGGTATAGAAGCTGCAGCGAACGAACGGCATCCGGCAGGGCGTCCTGCTAAGGGGTAGACGATTTCTGTAATTTGTGATATATATATTTAGGAAAGTCTGGAGGGAAGGAATGAAAGAACTATGGAAAAGTATAGGGACGTCTTGATAAAATGTATTCATGTCATATCTGTGATCTTATTTGCATGGATTATTTTTCTGGTAATCTTCTGCGCGGGTAGAATGGAATATGCATGTAAGGTAAAATTTATTATTCCGAATCTCGTTATCTGTATCTTCTTTATAGGCGCTGTCTTTTTGTACCGTTACATAGTGAAGAGAAGACGGATGGCATTTCCGGATTTGAATTATGGAAAGATCGTGAAGGTGTGTACGGTCATTCTTTTTGCTGTTCAAGTATATGTGTGTTTTAATATATTTTTTATTACAGGATGGGATTCGGGAGGGTATGTGCTCCCGGCTGCACAGGCGCTGGCAGAGAGCGGCAGTATCGAAGCAGCGAAAGGATTTCTGGATATATATCCGTATGATTCCCAAACAATTAAGGGATTTCTGGATATGTATCCCAATAATTTATTTATTATAAATATTTATTCGATTATTCTTAAGTGGAATAGCAGGATAGGGATTCTGACCGGCGATTATCAGTGGATGTCCATCGTCATCTGTAATTGCGCGATATCTTCATGCTCCTGCAGGCTAATCTATGTAATAGCCAGTAAAAAGCTGGAGGAGAAATATGCGTTTGCAGGATATGTAATTGCGTTGGCTTTAATAGGAATGTCTCCGTGGATGGTGATATGTTATTCGGATTCATTGACGCTGTTTCTTCCAATATTTATGGTTTATGTGTATATGAATGAAAAGCTCCCTTATATTTTAAAATATTTTGTGATATTTGTGGGGGGATATTTGGGGTATTGTATCAAACCCCAGGTACTTATCGTAGTTATTGCGGTTATAATCACAGAATGCCTGAAAAGAATCGGTCAAACAGACAGAAAAATATGGAAAAGGGACGCTGTTGTCGTATGTATCAGCGGCGCGGCTATCATACTGGCGGCGTCTTGTCTGAATCATCTATACCGAAGAGAAGGATTTGATCCGGACAGCGATCAGAAAATTGGTATGACACATTATTTCATGATGGGGATGAATCCGGACAGATTGGGGATGTGGAGCGGGGATGATGTCAACCTTTCTGCCGGTTGTAAGAATCAGGAAGAACGATCGAGGAAGAATATAGAAGTTTCAAAAGAAAGATTGAAAAATTATGGTGTAATCGGATATTTTGGACTTTTGTCGAAAAAGATGCTGACGAACTATAACGACGGTACTTTTGCGTGGGGAGTTGAAGGGGCTTTTTATGCGATGATTCCGGATGATATTAATACCAGCGTAGCAGGAAGATTAAAGCAGATATATTATAATGACGCTCCATATTCCTGGCTTTTTTACCTCGTGGAGCAATGTATCTGGATAGGCGTGATTCTGTTCATCGGAATCCGAACCGTATTTATGGCGGCGGGGAGTCGTAAGAGAGATTACGAATATCTGGTAATTATACTGTCGTTGGTAGGATTGACATTATTTGAATTGTTGTTTGAAGCCAGAGCAAGATATCTGTATATATATACGCCTGTATTTATAACCGCGGCGGTGTATGGAATCAGAGATTTAGATTATAGATTGAGAAAGAAAGATGAAATAGAAAGATAAAAAGAAGGATAAAAGTATGTAAAGTGTAAAAGTATTGTAAATGTATTGTAAAAGTATGTATTAAGATTAGACAAAGCCGTCGGTTCATAGTATAATATAAAGAGTTTGGAAAAATATTAACGATAATGGAATAATGGAGAAAGAATATGAGAAAAGTAACGTTGGTTATCATGGCGGCGGGAATCGGAAGCCGGTTTGGCGGCGGGATCAAGCAGCTTGCGCCGGTAGGCCCAAATGGTGAGATCATTATGGACTATTCTATCTACGACGCTATGGAAGCAGGATTCAATAAAGTAGTGTTTGTGATCAGGAAGAATCTGGAGAAGGATTTTAAGGAAATTATCGGGAATCGGATCGAGAAAATAGTAGAAGTAGAGTATGCTTATCAAGAACTTACGGATATTCCGGAGCAATTCAAAGACAAGTTAGAAGGAAGGACAAAGCCCTGGGGGACAGGCCAGGCGATACTTTGTTGTAAAGAAGTGGTTCATGAGCCGTTCCTGGTGATCAATGCAGACGATTACTATGGAAAGGAAGCATATCGCGTAGCCTATGCAGAACTTATAAAGGAGCAGGAGGGGCCGGATGCCGCGGATATCAGTATGGTAGGGTTCCGTCTTAAGAATACACTGAGTGAGAACGGAACCGTGACCAGAGGCGTGTGCAGTGTGGATGACGACCATATGCTTCGGGAAATCGAAGAGACTTATGAGATAGAAAGACGAGGAGATTATGCGGCGGCCGTAAGAGGAGGAGAGGAGATCAGGCTTGATCTTGATTCGCCGGTGTCTATGAATATGTGGGGGCTTAGACCGGCTTTCTTCGATATACTGGAGACAGGATTCCGGGAGTTCTTAAGTACAGTGAAGAAGGACGAGCTTAAGGCGGAATATCTGCTGCCCCAGATTATAGGACAGCTTCTTAAGGACGGGAAGGCGAGAGTGAAAGTGTTAAGATCCCATGACCAGTGGTTTGGGGTTACCTATCAGGAGGATAAGGCGGCGGTAGTCGCGGCGCTTGGCGGTCTGGTGGAGAGAGGAATATATCCTGGAAGGCTGTTTGAAGAGAGATGAAGAAGCTGATAGAACAGATTATGAAGTTTGGAGTGGTGGGTTTTATCTGCTTCGGAATTGATTATGGATTGATGATATTGTTGACGGAGACCGGCGGAATCGGTTATCTGATTTCATCGGGGATCTCTTTTTCCGTGTCGGTGATCGTGAATTATATCCTGAGTCTCAAATATGTGTTTGAGACGTCTAAGGATAATAATAAGGTCGTAGAATTCTCTGTATTTATCATACTCAGTGTGATCGGACTCTTCATCAACCAGATACTGATGTGGGTGTGCGTCGACTGGTTCCATATCTTCTATATGATATCAAAGATCGGAGTGACGGCCGTGGTGATGGTCTATAACTTTGTTACAAGGAAACTGATCCTGGAGAGGTCACGGTTAACAGCTCACGGTTAACAGCTGCGGGAGATTTGGCAGAAGAGACGGCAGGAAATGCAGAACAGAGACCGATATAGGAATAGATATAGAAACAGATGATATAAAGGGAAGTGATAGAAAGCTATGGAACTTATCAGTGTGATTGTACCATGCTATAATGAAGAACAGGCGATTCCGTTGTTTTTTGAGGAGATGAAGAAGACGGCAGGGCAGATGAGGGAGGTTGATTTTGAGATCATCTTTGTAGACGACGGGTCTAAAGATCAGACTCTATCTGTGTGCAAGGCTTTATGCGCGGAAGATCCTCGAATCAAATATATCAGTTTTTCACGCAATTTTGGCAAAGAGGCGGCGATTTATGCAGGGTTTTGGCATGCCGAAGGGGATTATGTCGTATTAATGGATGCGGATCTGCAGGATCCGCCTTCTTTACTTCCCGAGATGTTCCGTCTGATCAAAGAAGAAGGTTATGACAGTGTGGCGACGAGAAGGGTGTCAAGAAAAGGGGAGCCGCGGATTCGTTCATTTTTTGCCAGGAAGTTTTATCGGATTATGAACATCATATCTACGACGGATATTGTGGACGGAGCGAGGGATTACCGATTGATGACGCGACGGTTCGTCAATTCGATGTTAGAGTTAAAAGAATATAATCGGTTTTCGAAGGGATTATT
>CANODD010000246.1 GCA_947564705.1 uncultured Dorea sp.
TTCGCTTCTTTCTGAGCTTCCGCCCGCAAGATTGCGGCCTGCTTTTCTGCGGAGATCCAGGACGCCATGGAGAAGCAGATGAAGGCCGAGCGTGAACGCCGTGAGGCGATCCTTCGGGCGGAGGGTGAGAAGAAATCGACGATCCTTGTAGCAGAAGGTAATAAGGAGTCTGCGATCCTGGATGCGGAGGCAGAAAAGCAGGCCGCAATCTTGCGGGCGGAAGCTCAGAAAGAAGCGAAGATCCGCGAGGCGGAAGGCGAGGCGGAAGCGATCCTTAAGGTACAGCAGGCGAATGCGGACGGTATCCGATTCTTGAAGGAAGCAGGAGCAGACAAGGCAGTGCTTACGATCAAGAGCCTGGAGGCATTTGAACGGGCGGCGGACGGTCAGGCGACCAAGATTATCATTCCTTCCGAACTCCAGGGACTGGCAGGATTGGTAAAGAGCGCGAAGGAAGTTATTGAATAAAGGTATAGAAGGGAGGCGGTAATATGACGCATGTAATGATCCTGGAGGATGACAGGGCTTCTATGGAGGCTTTGGCCAAGATTCTTATGGAGTATTCCGGGGATGTCTGCGTGCATACCGCCTCCTCTTATGATGAGGCGAAAGCTCTGCTTAATGCGGATATCAGGTATGGATTATTTCTCCTGGATGTGAACCTGGGAGGAGAGAACAGGGAAGATATCGGAGGTATTCTCTTTGCCAGGGAGGTCAGGGAGCAGTTTCGCTATACCTTTACTCCGGTGGTGATGATTACTGCGGTGGGAGAGATGGAGATGCAGGCTTACAGGGAACTGCACTGTTATCAGTATATTATGAAGCCCTTCCTGCCGGAGCAGGTACGGGAGGTGGCAAAGAAAGTTCTGGCGAAGGAGAGACAGGAGGAAGAGCCGTTTATCGTTGTGAAGAGAGAAGGGGTTAATTATCAGGTAAGATGCGCGGATATCCGTTATATCGAAGCGATACACAGAGGGGTCTGCCTGCATCTGAAAGAAGAGGACTGGGATGTTCCGTACGTGACGCTTAAGCAGATACTTCTTAAAGTTCCGGAAGGGATGTTTCTGAAATGCCACCGGATGTTCGCCGTTAACCGGCATGAAGTGGAATATTACGATACGGTCAACCGCATCGTAAAGATCAAGGATTGTAAGGATGTGATAGAGATCGGCGTGACGTATAAGTCAGAGGTGGGGAGGCTTATCAGTGGTTAATTGGGTGAGAAAATTTTTATACCGGATTTTTTGTGTGGTGGCGATGCTGGCGTCGGTCTATCTGATTGTAGATTTCCTGGTCAGCGGCACTTTCGATTACCGGGTCTTTGCGATGTTTCTGCTGCTGACCGTGGTGGAGATATGGGGGCTCATCGACTGGCGGAAGAATTACATCCTGATGCAGCAGAAGGAATCCGAACTGAAACTATATCAGCACTATATAAAGCCGCTGGAGGAACTGGTTAAGGAGATCCGGGCCAGGCAGCATGAATTCGATAATCACATCAACGCGATCCTGAATATGCACCTGACGGTGGGAAATTACGAAGAACTGGTGGCGCGTCAGTCGGAATATATTACAGAGGTGATAAAGGACGACGAAACCAGGCGTTATCTGCCGCTTCTTCGAATCAGCGATAAGGTTCTGGCGGGGTTTTTATACAGTAAGATCGTGCGTGCGCCTTCTTTCGTAAAGACAGAGATAGAAGTAAAGAATCTGGCGATTATCTCCGGAATCTCGGAACATCATCTGATCGAGATCGTGGGAACTCTGGTTGACAACGCTTACGAAGCCTGTACCCCCAAGAGGAATCTGGTATTCATGGAGCTTGATTCGGAGGAGGACAGGATGGTGTTCGTGATCAGGAATCAGATGGAAGACGTCACGATGGGAGAATTGCATCAGTTCTTTTCAAAAGGATTTTCCACGAAAGGGAAGAACGCAGAGAGAGGATTCGGTCTTTATAATGCAAAGATGCTGGTTGGACGCTACGGAGGAGAGATTGTTGCGAGCGTGGATAAAATAAAGGAAAACAGTTATGTATGCATGAAAGTGGTGGTATAAATCCGAAAATAAAAAGAATATCGAAAAAAATCGCATTTTTTTCGGTATATTTTTACATTTGTACTTTACTCTTCTGAAAATGAATGGTATCTTATAATATATAATTTCAAAATTATGGAGGTCGTATATTATGGCGAGAAGAAAGGTAGTAGAGAGGAATTATCCGGAACTGATTCAGGAGGCTGAAGAGAAGATTGAAGCAATGTCTGCTGAGTTAAAGCAGGAGAAGGCGAATTTGAAGCAGTTGAAGAAGGACAAGATCCGTTATGACGCTATGGTTGAGAAGCAGAAGAAACAGGATGAGATCCAGAAAGCGGCGGAACTTCTTGTGTCATCCGGAAAGAGTCTGGAAGAGATTGAAGAATTTCTGTCAAGATAGGCAAGACAGGATAGAAGCAGACGGATATTTCTGCCGATATCATACAATGAAAAATGCATAGAAGCCTGCCTGTATTGTGACCGATGTCGGAACATATGGCAGGTTTTTATATGTCTTGAGGTGTGAAGAAAGAGCGAAGAGAGGAGAGACGATGATGAGAGTCGGAATGGGATATGACGTCCACCGTTTGGTAAAGGACAGAGAACTGATACTTGGCGGGGTGAAGATACCTTATGAGAGAGGGCTTCTGGGTCATTCGGACGCGGATGTTCTGCTCCATGCGGTTATGGATGCTCTTCTTGGGGCGGCGGCGCTTGGGGATATCGGGAAGCATTTTCCGGATACGGACCCGAAATATAAAGGGATTTCCAGTATCGAACTGCTTAAGCACGTAGGGAGCCTGATTGAAGATCAGCTTTATGTGATCGGGAATATCGACGCGACGATAATCGCACAGAGACCGAAGATGGCGCCCTACATCGGGCAGATGCGGGAGAATATCGCCCGGGCGCTGCATCTGGAGACAGGACAGGTGAATATTAAGGCGACGACGGAAGAAGGGCTTGGATTTACAGGAAGCGGGGAGGGGATCTCCGCCCAGGCGATCGCGGGGCTGGAAACCATAGAGAATTACAGCTATGCGGTCGGAGGATGCCCGGGAGCGGGGGCATGCGGATGCCCGTCTTCTAAGGGATAGCGGGTTTTGGAAGAGATTCCATGCATCATGGTGAAAGGAATGACAATATGGAGATCAGGAAATTGGATGTATCGGAACATCAGGAGAGCAGACGGTTATACGAGGAAGTATTCGATGAGGACAGCGCTTCCTTTGTAGATTATTATTATACGGAGAAGACCAGAGATAATCAGATCTATGCGGCGGAGGAAGACGGAAAGATACGCGCCATGCTCCATCTGAATCCATACCGCCTGTATGTGAACAGAAGTGAGAAGAATGTGAATTATATCGTGGCCGTCGCTACACAGAAGGAGTACCGTAAGAGAGGATATATGGCGGCTCTTTTAAAGAGGGCGGTCAAGGATATGTACCGGGCGGGAGAGGCATTTACGTTCCTGATGCCGGCGTCAGAAAGTATCTATCTGCCTTTTGATTTCAGGACTGTGTATGAACAGGAGCGGAAGTTCTATCGAAAAGGGGAAGAGGACAATACCGATTTTGCCATAACGGACGCGTTGGATTCGGATTGCCGGGAGCTCTCGGAAGCGGCAAACCGGTATCTGGCAGGACGGTATCAGGTATTTGCCATACGGGATGCGGCGTATTACCGGCGGTTAATCCGGGAGTACGAAAGTGACGGCGGAGCCTTGAAGATCTACCGCAAAGACGGGAAGATCGCGGACTGCCGCGGATATTATCCGGAGGAAGACGGCGGGAAACCTAAGATTATGATCCGGATCGTGGATGTCCGGCGTATGCTGATGTCGCTGTCGCTTCGGTCGCTGACCGGAGTCGCTTTCTGTGTAACAGACCCTCTGATTGAGGAGAATAACCGGTGTCTTGTAATCACCGGAACGGAATTCTCAGGCGTAATGCTGATGGACGGAAAAGAGGAGAACAGTGAAGGAACGATTACGGTGGCCGCGTTGACAAGTCTCTTGTTCGGGGCAAAGAGCGTAGAAGAAGTCTGTGAAGAAGAAGGCGTCAGGATGTCTGACCGGATGCGCTCGGAGATGGAAAAGCTGATTCCGCTGTCTGAAATCTATCTGAATGAGGCGGTATAACAGTCTGTATATATCCTTCATTTTATCTTTAGAATATCTTTAGAAAATCATGGCATCCCTCTTAAGATTTTGTGAGTAAGATGTATAACATCAAGGGAGAATATAACTCTAAGAATCAAAGGAGGAGATGCATCTATGTCGATTCGGAAGATGAACGTGCGATTCAGAAATTTAAAATGAAAGCCATGTAAA